>DLOI01000091.1:0-1812 GCA_002477185.1 Alphaproteobacteria bacterium UBA7488
AAAGAAGAAATCCTTTGGCTCCAAACAAAGAAGGTTTTTCCCGCTTCAATGAACTTGTTTTACCGCCACCGTCCGCCCATTGTAATAACGGGGCCGTAAACATGGCCTGCAAATTGTTGCACACGGGCAAACCAAGAATTGCGGTTAATCAAAACGGGCGGAGCTTGGATAATACCCGTTGTGGGATTTTCCTGCATCATTTGCGCCATTTTAAGCATTGTTTCGCCGGCCATCAAACTGTCGGCATCCAAAACAATCATGTATTCGTAATGCGCACCGAAACGCACACAAAAATCTTCAATATTGCCGCTTTTACGTGCCGTGTTTTTCGGACGGTGGCGGTAAAACAAGTTCATTGAAGCGGGAAAAACCTTCTTTGTTTGGAGCCAAAGGATTTCTTCTTTAACCCACACATCGGGCTTCGTCGAATCGCTTAAGACAAAAATATCAAACTTATCACCCTGCCCCGTTTTTTCAAGAGCTTTTGCCATTGCCAATAATCCGGCGTACACCGATTCGGGGTCTTCGTTATAAACCGGCATCAACACAGCTGTACGCGATTTAAGCGGCATACCCAGCGGCGGACGGACAATGCCGGGAACGTTTTTGGCGCGTATCAGTTCGAAAAAACCGAACAAAGAGGAAAAGAAAAATAACGCAATCCACCCGAAGGTCAGGAAGAATAAAGAAACCATAACGATTTTAAGGGCTGATGGCATATCGCTGGGCAACGACGTCATCCATTTAAGCGTTGCCAAAATGACGCATATAAATGTCAACCCGAATAATTTAATGCGCCGCATTAAAATTTCCTTTTTAAGCGCGGGCGCGAATACGGCATATTCATTTACGGACATGTTTGCCCTTCCTTTTAAACAGATGTTTAATACGTTTTTTCAGCGGCAACAACGGTTTATAGACTTTGATTTTTTGGGGCACCATTTTAGAGGGGTTAAGCGTCTGCGTGCCGTTCAAATTTAACGCCGAAAATTGTTCCCTTATCTTTTTAAGCGTTTCAGGCGGCATTGTTTCAAAAAAATTTATCTCGTTTGTTCCTAAACTTAAACACAACATTTTAAAGTAGCCGATAAATTCGCTTTTCGACAGCCGCGTATGTCCCAAAATTGAAACAGCTGTTTTGTATGACTTCTCATCAAGGGCTTCAAACAATTTATCAGCTTCCGTGAGTTGTGTATGCGTTTTTAAAAATTCATCCGCCATTTTTTGAAGGGCGAGTTCGTTTGTTATACCAAACGATTTATAGTATCCTATAACCAATTCTCGGGGTGAAAATAATTTTATAACCACCATTTGACANNCACCTTGCTTAAACAGCCACAGAAATTTCCCCTTTAACGCAACCATTGATAACTCCAAACTTCAGATAAAAGTTTGTCCTCTTGCCACAAACTTGCGCGCAATTCGGACAAATCCGAAGCAGGTTTAAAGTCAAAAACAAGCCTGTAACCGCCCGTCAACGGATTTTTAATAACGACAACATCTTTTATATCCCCAACAGATGCTTCAACCTTTGGCGTTAAATCGGCAACGTTCGAGATTTGATTTAATTCTTTTCCCCGAAAATCAATAACAAATTTAATTAAATCGCCGCGCGGTTCACCCGAAACCCCGCCAACACCTGTATGCGTTGAAATAACCTTTGCCACACTTTGTTTAACGGGATTTTGATTTTTAAACCAATTTATTGTGTACTCAAACAAATATTCACGCCCTTTTTCAAGAGGTTTTTCGGGTACAAAAAAAGCAACAACATTATCATGGATTTCTTTATCCGACGGGATTTCAACCAAC
>DLOI01000091.1:1961-2293 GCA_002477185.1 Alphaproteobacteria bacterium UBA7488
CATTGTCCAGTGGCCTAAACACCCATTCGCCGTTTGCATTATGTGTTAAAAAAGCATCACTGTCATGTACTTCAGGACGGTAATCGTCAAATTTGTTTGTTGGTTGAAATCCCGTCGGATNNATCCGACGGGATTTCAACCAACTTGACCATACCTTTGCCAAATGGTTTGTCGGGAGTAATCCACACGCTCGGGCGGTCTTGGTAATGGGCTTCAAAATCCTGATAATGGTCGGGATTCCTGTCACGTTGCAACAAACCGAAACCTTGCACATTATCATCAACAAAAGATGAAATACGCAACGTTTTGGCATTGTCCAGTGGCCTAAACAC
>DLOI01000091.1:2334-10580 GCA_002477185.1 Alphaproteobacteria bacterium UBA7488
ACGGTAATCGTCAAATTTGTTTTTTGTATTTTCGCCGAACAAATACATGCTGGTCAATGGTGCTATGCCAACCTGAGTCAGTGTTTTGCGGGGGAATAACACGGCTTTTGTATGCATGCGCGTCGTAGCGCCGGGAATGATGAAAAATGAATACGCCCCCGTAACCGATGGACTATCCAATAGCGCGTAAATGGTAATATTGCGTTTACGTTTCATCGGACGTTCAATCCAAAACTCCTTAAAAACCGGGAATTCCTCACCCGTTTGTAAACCGGTGTCGATTGCAAGTCCCCGTGCCGACAGGCCGTATTTTTGATCGACCCCCAAAGCTCTGAAATAACTGGCGCCCAAGAAGCTGACCAATTCGTCGTGATATGAAGCGGTATTCAAAGGATAATGTAGCCGGAAACCGGCATAACCGATATTGGCTATGCCTTCCAACGGTTTATCGTTAAGCGTAAAATATTTTGAGGAATAAGGAATTTTGCGCGATTCGCCGTTAAAAACTTCATTCACGTCAACGGCATTTTCAAAAATAGACCCCATATGAAAAAATTGAATTTCAAACGGCAGGTTTTTGCCATACCATGGTCCGTTTTCCCGAACAAAGCGCAAGCTTCTAAAATCGTCATAATCCATGGATGCCAATTTTTCGGGCAAGGCGGCTTTTTGAGATGTGTAAGGTTCTGCAGCCAATGTTCTGGCCTTCATAATAACATTTTCAAAGCTAAAACTTGCCCGAGATTCCAAAGACATACCAAAAACAGCAAGTCCGATTATGAGAAGGACCGACGCAATTTTTTTCATATCTTTTCCCATTATGCAAAACTTACTTTTTTAATTTTTTTGTAAGTTTTCCGGATGATTTTTTGTTTTCTTCGGGCGTCTTGGCCGACAAAGAAGGTGCTTCTACCGTCGGCAAATCTGCTGTACAAGCGGGACACTTCGTAGCTTTAAGCGGAATAATGGAATAGCAATATGGGCATGTTTTTGTTGTCGGCGTCGTTTCGGTTTCGGGATGCCTTTCCAGTTTTTCTTGCAGCGTGTTCATCGCTTTAATCAGCATAAAGACGGCAAAAGCGACAATAATAAAGCTGATAATGGCATTCAAAAACGCCCCGACATTCATTGTAACGGCGCCGGCTTGTTGAGCGGCATCCAACGATACATATGGCCCTTGCGTTTCGGCGCCGTCTTTAAGCACGAAGAACAAATTGGCAAAATCCACTTTACCAAGCAATATGCCAATTGGCGGCATAATGACATCTTTAACCAGCGAATCGACTATTTTCCCGAATGCGGCCCCGATAATGATACCGACGGCCATGTCCATCACATTGCCGCGCATTGCAAATTTTTTAAACTCTAATAAAATATTTTTAATCATTTTTATACTCCTGTTTAATTTTGATTAAATTTAAGTTCATCATGAATAAAAGGCAACTTATTTGTCTTCATATTTTAAAACTTCATCATTTATGTAGACAACCTCTACGCCTGCGGTTTTAAGCATTTCTTCACCTTCGCCCCCGATTTTATAACGGTATTCAGCAACAACGCGTTTAATCCCCGCGGTAATCAACAACATCGCGCAAACACGACATGGAGCCAATTTGCAATAAATGGTTGCCCCGTCAATCGATACACCACGTTTAGCCGCCTGACATATCGCATTTTGTTCTGCGTGTATTGTACGGACGCAATGTTCTGTCACTGTGCCATCTTCATGTGTCATTTTTTTTATCATATGACCAGCTTCATCACAATGCGGCAAACCCGGAGGCGACCCGACATATCCCGAAGCAATGATTTGATGATCTTTGACAATAACACATGCCGTCCGACCACGTGAACACGTTGCCCGTTTAGCAAGCGCATGCATGACTTCCAAAAAATAATCATCCCATGACGGACGGACATAAGGGGTTTCTTCAGTCATTTTGACTCCTTCGTTTATTAAAGGGTAGTTTTGAATTATCAACAACGGGATTTTAGCACAGCTAAAAAAAAATACAATGAAAAAATTAATGAAGAAAAATCGAAAAACATTTCACATAGGCAGGCATTCTTTATGACACTGTTCATAATAGACCGCAAAAAAATTTTTCAATATGTGTATGCTATTCGTTTTCTATAAGGTATGCTTTGGCATTAATAATTTTTTTGATAACCGGCACAGGAGTATAGTTACCGCTATCATCCTTTGCGAATTTGCCGCTGACACCCACATAATGTTTTATATTTTGCATTTCGGCGACAATATTTGCTTTATTATCGGTTTTTTCAAACGCTTGCACACTTAACATGACCGAATCGTAAACGGCCGCCATTATTTTTTCATCACCGGGAGTTTTGACAAATGCTTTTAAACGCCGTGCAAACGATTGTTTTAATCCGGGCATATCCGAAAAATACATCCCTTCAAAATCGGCCATATGAAAACCGCCTGAAACATTTGCATGCACAACCGGCAGCCGATTTTGCGCTTTAAAATAATGCCTTGAAAAATCAGCCCGTTCAGGTGTTTCCAGCAAAATAATATAACCTTCGGGGTGGAAATCCTGAGCTTTTTGAAAAGCTGTCGCAACCTCTTTTGCTCCTTTGTTAATCTCTAATTTTTTAAGGATAATTTTTTGATTGACGGCCTCATGCATTAGCTGTTCTACCAATTCGGTATTTTTAATTGTATTTTGGCTGATAAAAACAATGCGCCGGCACCCTTTTTTATGTAGCAGTTTCAAAATCGCATGTGCCTCGATTTGCGGATGCGCGGTTTGTAACAATGTCCTTTCAGCGTGTTTATCAAATCCGGCAACAGGCAGATTAAAATAAGGTATATTTTCCTTATTAAGCAATGGTTTAATTATCTTTTGCGTTTGGATATCAAAACCGATAAAAGCATCCGTTTTGTCACGGGTAAATTGGTGCGCAGCAACGACGGAAGTTTTGTCAGCATCGGTCGACATATGTTGGATATTAAGTTGATAACGGTATTTTAAATTTTTGTGGTTTAAGTCTGTACTAGCCATTTCAAGTGCGTCTTTGACCAATGCACACATTTTAGGATTTTCACCCATTTGCGGCATAAGAGCTCTCAGTTTTATCAATGGTTTTTGGACAGATACCGATAGAATGTTATATGGATTTTTCATTTGGTTAAGCGGTACAATCCTTTTTTCTGTACGCGTTATGACGAACAAACACATGAAAACTAAACCAACCAAACAAATTAATCCGTTTTTCAACACATCCACCTCGTTTGTACACTTCCAGAACAATTTTTATAAACAAATGATATTTGAAAAACAAAGATGCCAAAAGAATAAAAGGAAACTGCGGTTTTGATTAAAAAAAGGCAAGTTTGAACATTCATAAGCGGTTTTCCTTTATTCGAAAGACATATTATTATATCGCAGCAATATTTTTTACGCAAGAAAAAGTTAATTTTTTTAAGGAACTAAGACAAAAAAATCAAAAATTTGCAATTTTTTTTATTTTTTTTGAAAATTTCTCTTGCAATTTAAAAAAAAATATGGCATAAAGTCTTTCGTTGATAACGATGCGGGCGTAGCTCAGGGGTAGAGCGCAACCTTGCCAAGGTTGATGTCGAGGGTTCGAATCCCTTCACCCGCTCCAATTAGAAACCGGCCTTTAAGGTCGGTTTTTTTATTGGAAGTCGGCAAGGGGTTAAGAACCCGAGAAGAGGGTTCGTTCATGTAGCGCAAGCGGAGTGGACGCCGAACTTTCGTGAGGCGGTCCGAATGTAATGAGGACGAGTATTGTAAATACGAGCAATCCCTTCACCCGCTCCAATTAGAAAACCGCGGATTCCTTAGAGTCTGGCGGTTTTTTGTTACCGGAAATTTTCCTTTAAAAGTTTACAAAAAGGTGCAATAATTTATAAAAATGTACCATTTTTTGCACAAAATTTACACAAAGAATTTTTTTGTTTTTGAAAAATTCCAGGGATTTATTTAACCCTCTTTCAACAAACCACAATCAAGTCGTAAAATCGCTCTTTTTGTCCTTGTTAAATAGCTGAAAGGACGAAAATATCGGACAGAGCATAGTTTAAAACTCTTAAAAAACTTTTAAGAGTTTTTCAAAAATTTTAAATATTACAACCTTAAATGATAAAAAACCCACGCAAAACAGCGTGGGTTCTGATTTGAAGGGAATCAGTAATTCCCTACCCTAACCGTTCAAAAATTAATAATTTTCGGCACGGATTTGAAAGTATGATTTCGGATGAGCACAGACCGGGCAGATTTCCGGAGCTCTTTTACCGATAACAATATGGCCGCAGTTGGCACATTGCCAAATTGTATCGCCTTCACGCGAAAATACAAGGCCATCTTTGATATTTTTTAATAATTTGCGATATCTTTCTTCGTGTTCTTTTTCGATTTTCCCAACCATTTCGAACAGATATGCGATTTTTTCAAAACCTTCTTCTTTAGCAGTTTTTGCAAAATTTTCATACATATCTGTCCATTCATAATTTTCACCGTTAGCAGCATCTTCTAAATTTGTGACCGTATTGGGAACTTCCCCATCATGGAGCAATTTAAACCAGATTTTAGCATGTTCTTTTTCATTATTAGCAGTTTCTTCGAACAAACTGGCAATTTGAACATAGCCTTCCTTTTTGGCTTTCGCCGCATAATATGTATATTTGTTTCTGGCTTGGGATTCGCCGGCAAAGGCAGCCCACAAATTGCTTTCTGTTTTTGAACCTTTTAATTCTTTTGTCATTTTTAGTCTTCCATTTGTTGTTTGTTGTTACAATCGGCACAAAGGCCGTTAAAAAGGAGCGTATGGTTATGTGTTATAAAACCGTCAGCCCCACGAATCAAATTCAATTCATTTTGATAAGGTAAATCCATATCAAAAACACGTCCGCAAGCGGTGCATTTACAATGATAATGATGATAAGTTGTATGGTCGAAATGGTCGGGGCCATCGGGCATTTTAAGCTGTAAAATTTGCCCTTCTGCCACCATTTGGGATAGATTCCTGTATACCGTACCTTTACTGATTTGAGGATACTTTAATATGATATGCGCATAAATATCATCGGCCGTCGGATGATGCAATGTATGCAACGCTTCATGTATCATGGCTTTTTGAAAAGTATTGCGCTTCATTTAAATCCTTATCAATAATTATTATCAATTAGGATAATATATTATTATATGTTTTATGTCAATAGCTTTTTAGTATTTTCTAAATTTATTTAAAAATGTTTATTGTGTTGGTCGAAAAACGCTAATGATTTTTCGATAGACATTATACATTACATCTGTGGTGGCCAATAACCAAATCAAACAAAATGGGGGGGNNCCACCTTCTTAGTATAGATATATTAAAAATTTTTATAAAAATCATATACTTTTTTTATATTTAAGGGTTGACGAGGACATCATTTATTTGTACAGTTCTAATAAACAAAAGGAGTTTAAATATGCGTCATATTTTCATTGCTGCATTATTATGCTGTATGGGCATTTCCTATCCCCTGTTGGGAGCCACTATCCCTAAAACCATACATACATGCAATTTTGATGATACGGTTGATTTAACGCATAGAATTAAAAATTGGCAACATGTTTTACCATCGTTTAAAATCAAAAGGTGGGATAAAAAGAATTTTGACTTATCACAAAACGCTTTTGTTAAAAAAGCATACAAGGCTAAACAGTATGACCTGCTGTCAGCCTATTGCGGGTATAAAGCGCTTTATGAAGAAGGCGGGGTATACCTATCCCCTTTTTGGCAAGCCAACAAAGACTTTTCATCGGAGGTTGCGGACGGGCCGTTCATCACATTCTTGCACAATAAAATGCTTTCATCTGCCGTTATGGNNAATGGCTATGCCGGCCGGGCATCCGTTATTGGGCGAATTGTTGAATTATTATCAAAAGGATAAACGTGCCCAAGGTTTAGTTCCGCCTAATTATGTTCTAACGGAATTTGTTTTCAAATCCTATCCGACTTTCCAAAAAAACGGCAAAAGGCAAAATTTTAAGGGCGATATGACTTTATATCCTGCTACCCGTTATATGTTAAATTTGGGGACGCATGACAATTTGGGGAATTACCGCTTTGATTACACGCCTAAACATTATAAGACTTCTGACATGTCATTCGGGATATTAAATGAGTTGTTCTTAAAAGAACATGCAATCAAGATTTTGTATAATGAACAATTCTACCATGTTATTCCAGCAAGTGAACATACTTATACGGTTTTTGAAAAACGCCAACATATACCGTGGGGGTATGTGGATGAACATACGGCAGCACTTAATTGGTTAGGCCCGACTTTATTATTCACTAAAGAAAACGGAGTCTATGTCTATCAAAGCAATTATGTGCTTGCCAGCGAAAAACATTATGGCCATGCACAAGAAATCCATGTCCAAGGCAATGATATAAATCAGGGAACCAAAGAAAAATGAAGTTGTTTTCGCATATTATTTTAGCAATGGTCTTTATGTTATGTATCACAGGCGGTTTGGCAACGCATGCTAAAGAACAACCGCGGCAAAAAATATCGGCCCATATGCGCGTTAAAAACGAAATTTTAACGGTCGGTGCAACCCTTAACAGCATTAACGGCTTGTTCGACCGCATTGTTATCACGCATTCAAATGAAAAAGACGACGGATCAATTGATTTTATGCACAAATGGTGCGCCAAACGCTCGTATTGCGAAATATACGAATACCCTTATACGGTGTATCCATCTTTAACTAAAATCTATCGTGAAGGCATCAAACCCGAAAATACGATGGCCGAATTCGGCAATTTCGGATTGTCCAAATTTGACCCCGAAGAATGGGTTGTCAATATCGACGCAGACCAAGTTTATATTCGCGAACGGTTGGCAGCATTGGTTGCTCAAATTCGTCAAGAATATCCTAAGAATGAAAAGTTTGAATACTGTATGAAAGGGTTGAATACCTTTTCGTGGAAAAACATTTTGGTTAAGGTTCGCCCACAACCTATCATGGGCGTATATTGCGACCACTATGCCATTAAAAAGAAAAATTTGCTGCCCTATGAAATTTTCGGCAGCCAATTTGCCATCAAACTGGCTCCCGGAACGATATACGCACCACTGGCGGATGTTTATTGGTTTCACTTTAAAAAAGTTTTAAAAGACAACGGCAAGTTTTTCGACAAAGACACTGCCGAAGAAAAAGCCATTACATATTTAAATGACGAAGAAGCCGATTTATACATACGCCACATTGCGCATTATTTTCCACCCGACAATCCATACAGCCTGTACCATATGACATTGTTTCAATTGCCACCCGATCCCTATGGCGAGCCGCCTGACCCGTATGCTAAACCCGTTATGCCATAAATCGTGACATAGAAGGAGTAAAATTAAGCCCTTATTTTAAGTGGTTATATTGAAAAGTACGCTAAAGTAAGTTAATATAAAGAGCGCATCGGCATTTCCCATTCTGGGAAGATGCTCAAAAGTGAACACTTTTTTTAATTAAAACCAAAATGTTATGCCATTGACTTAATGTTTTACATGATTTAAGTTTTATATTTCAAGAGTCGATGAAATAATTTACCTTTTGTTAATGATTTCCTATTTACAAACGCTTGTGAATCTATTACGATAAGTTTCATTGAATTTTAAATCACGAAGGGGAATAAAAATGTCAAAAGTACGCGAAGCATTGAAAAATACACGAACCGTTCAAAAAAATTCGGGGGCAAAAAAGGCAAAAAATGCCAATCGGGGAAAAAATTCTTCCTGTAAAAAATGCGTTGCCGATGTTTGTGTGTGGTTCGGCAGTATCGGTGCGCTCTTTGCGGCCTTAAAAACGCGCACGAAAATTTTCGCTTTGATTGGCCTTATAGTGATGGCGTTTGTATTTGTTACCCTTTATTTATATTTGTCACGTCCGCAAAACTATGTGTCGGGCGACGTTCAAAATCCATCGGTGTCGACTTATTCAGACGGCAAAATTTACCCGTCGGCGTTTACGATTTCATTTTCGGCGCCTGTTGCAAAATTGGATTTGGCTGATAAAAAAATCGACACGCCGATAAAAATATTTCCCGATGTTGCAGGTACTTGGGAATGGGTCGGGCAATCCTCGTTGAAATTTACACCCTCGGCTGATTGGGCACCCGCTACAACCTATAAGCGCCATCACTATAAGGCCAATCAAAGCGAAAATTTTCGTGCGCGTTTTTAAGGCCGCAAAGAGCGCACC
>DLOI01000118.1:0-3783 GCA_002477185.1 Alphaproteobacteria bacterium UBA7488
CATTTCGGATGTCGTCAAAAAAACTGCTGCCCCACGCACCGCGGCTCAGCGCACTTGACGCCCCAAACGTCAAACCGTCGCCTATCTTCTCTAACGTACCCACAGTCCCCTTGCCGACACCTTTTAAAAAATCGTCCATATACCCTTGCATGTTGTGGCTTGTTTGGCTTAAGTGTTGCAATAATGTTTTTCTTTTCGTCAAACGCCCGTATGGAGGTTTTGCTTTTAAATTTTCTTTTTGCGTACGTTGCATTTTTGTCCCTTGCTTTTTAAATTTTGTGACACCCCGACACTCTTTACGCCACCGTTTTCGTCTTGACTTTAACGCGTTTGATTTCAATACGTTTGATGCCGAACTCATCGCCTAACTTTTCGGTAAAGAAACGGATTTGGAGTTGTTTATAGGGGATAAGGCCGAACAAATTATGTGTCACGTTGCGCGAATCGTCATAGTTCCAATAATAACCATCCGTTCCATCATCATTGGCCCAAATGCCGCCGATGGAGCCATCTTCACTGGCCCAAATCAAATATTCGTCGCCGCTTTTTTCAATACGCTTTAAAATAACTTTTGTCGGGTCGTCATCCAATGTCAATTCCATCCATAAATTATTTGTATATTCATTATCAAACGTGATAATAATCGGCAATTTGGGGATTTTCAAATTGCTGTCTGAATTTAAATTAATAATGTTACATTTATATTCACTAGGCACAAAATCACCGTTATAGGTATTGCCCGAATATTCCTTTAAAATGCGGCCGCCGACAGATGTATAAATTTGACTGTTAATTGTACTCATCGAATCTATAAGAGGCATATCGCGCATCAACCATTCTTGTTTCAAATAATCATAGATTAAGACGATTTGCCCCGAAAAAGTGGTGAACTTAATCCAAATTTCCGACTTATCACCGTAAATATAAGTTTTAAAGGCAAATTCATTCGCTTTACTTTGGTCCATTTGGGATAAGTATTTAATGATATCATTCGCCAAACCGTCCGTCGGGCGCGTTTGCCCGCTGTCATAAAGATAATAGGCAAAAATATTTTTAGCAGTCGGGTCATAATAAAATACTTTATTGTCAAACTTTATAACAGCTTCAAACCCGCTGCATCCCCCACCCGTTGCATCAGAACGTTTAAATTCAGTTGCATTGCCTGGGTTGCCTGTAAATTGCGCCGAATATGTATCGGTAAAAACAATTAAAGCATCCCCGTACGTTTCAATGGCCGTTATGTCTCTGTCGAATTCCTGATAAGCCGGATTGGTATAAACACCTGTTTCAGCGCTAGACCAATCGTAAATATCCGCAGTCTTGCTCCAATGAACACGGTTGCCCGAATTAGTAATTAAACGCCCGTTTTGGTATTTTAAGCATAATCCCCTTATTGGCCGTTCTTCTGCATCAATTGCATTTAACGGCGTAACCGTCGGTTCGGGGTTTGTTTCTGATTTCATCAAAACCGATAAATAATCGTCAACACCGTTTGTAAACACAAATACATCATCATATCCTTGATTTAAGGTCAACCCGTTACATTGCTTTGTAGCGGTTAATCCTTCATGCAATAACTGAAAAGTATTTACACCGGGTTTATACCAATACAAGTATCCGCCGTTTTCATCGGTCGCATAGACAATTTGATAAGAAATGCCTAACTGTACGCTTTCAAAGTGTCCCCGAATAACTTTGCCTTCCAATTCGGCAACAACTGACGACCCTTTCATCGTGAATATGCCCACATTGTTACCGTTACCGGAAAACTTAAGTTCAACATTCTTGCATGACACTGCCGATATTTGTCCAGATGTTGTAACGTCAACAACAGGGTTAACAGCACGTATGCCTCGAAAAGATTGGATTCCTAAATCTGTCTGATAATTGGCCATTTAAATGATTATCCTTTCTATCATAATTTTTTAAACAATCAAAAACCAACCGTAACGAAAGGTTACGCGGGATTGTTTTATCATCTGTATTTGCTTTCGTTTATATGACTTTTGGTCATATTTGCATTAGAATTCGACTTTGTTCAGTAATGTAAGCCAAATCGGCCATGCCTGCTTAAGTTCAAACGTATGTGTTGATTATCGATGAAGGGGACGNNCTTCCACAGCGACTCTTATTTAGGTTCGTACAATGTTCTGCTTAAATCTTTTGATAAAAACCATTTCTTTGACTTTTCGACAAAATTCCGCTATACTATGACAGGTGAAGTGTTCTATTCTCATGCAGAATCTCTTGATTAACCATCAAATTGATGCTATACTATGACAGTCGCTGTGATGGCAGTAAGTCGTCCATGGCTGCCGAGTTCAAACGCAAGTTTTGATTATCGATGAAGGGGACGNNCTTCCACAGCGACTCTTATTTATGCCCAAGCAATGTTTTGTTTAAATTTTCTTCGCCGACACGATATATTGATTTGATGACGTTTTGTGTCGGTTTCTGTGGGTTCACACTGATACACCCAGCGCAACCACCGGTTATTATGGATAAAAAGGCATGGGTTTATAAATTATGCCCATAGCAAATTATGGCTTAAAGCCCACAACACTGACCACGCGACTTGCCCGATGGCCAACACGATAATCCTTATATACAAACTTATTTGTTTTAATTGTTTGCGTGTCACTTGGCGCCGAGAATGGCTTAATTTTACAATACGCCGATATAAACGCACAATTTGGCAAAACATACAACCGCCAACCCAAAATATCATCATAATGGATAAAATGCCAAAATACACAACAAAATCAAAATCGCCGGTCAAATAAGAAATCATAAAGGCAAAATTGATAAAAAAATACCACATTACCGACAAGCCGACGCAAATAACGCTTAACCCATACAAAAAATTCATGTATCGTAACCGGGTTTCTTTATCTTCCAAATTCATAATGCCCCCTTTATTTTTTTGTTTTATTGTATACGTTCTTTTGCATTATTTCAACTGGTTTCATTTAAATCGGCATGTTCTGCGGTCTTTAAACTTTATCAACAAAACCATGTGTGTTTTCATTGACCTCATAATTGCTCAAAAAAGGAATGGGTATGCACTTAAAAACTTTTGCCATCTTGATTTTTATTTCATTTTATGCTATTATTTTATTGGCTTTATTGAAGAGCAGAAAATATGCGCGCACTGCCGACTGCTGCAACGTCCGGACTGTTGCGTGGTGTATGATGGGGTAAGGGTGGGATATAATATATCAGCCATCGTAGCGCGACCATCCAATAAAGCCGCTGTTTTATTTCAACGGTTTTAATTTTTTCACTCTGTTCATATTCAAATTGTATGTCGAAAACGGCCCCAATTTTCCCGTTACATTATTGAGTCCCATAAATACGCCTTTCGCATATTTATGCCCGGGGTAAAATAGGGCTTGCACATCATCATATTTAGTGGGATATACTAAATCCGGGCTTTTATGTACCGCCAATTGTAATCTGTCCGCAACAAATTCCGGCGTACTTCCATTGTTTAAGATACGCCGTTCATAGATATGATGTTGCGCTCTTGGCGAAATAAATACACGGTTGTCCGGTATCGGGTCTAAATTTTTTGACAATCGAGCGCGGTTGATTGTGTCAAATTTGCCTTTGGATACCCGCCCGAAATAAATTCCCGGTTCGCCTCTTTTGACCATTGATTCGGGTACCCGTCCCATCTGTTCCAAAGCATTTGCTGAATTTTTATATGTATCCGACGGCACATTAAAATCCAATTCTTGATAACGGGCTTTGCGCAACGAATTTTTAAATAATCGTTTGCCA
>DLOI01000118.1:3843-7425 GCA_002477185.1 Alphaproteobacteria bacterium UBA7488
CGACAACACCGTCTGCTCCAATTTGCGGGATTGTTTCGCCGTCACTTTTGCCTATGCCATACACGCTCCCATATCCCATAACTTGCGGCAACAACCGCGCTGTTTGACGATAAAATGTATCCATTTCATTTAAATATTGCCCATTTTTTGTCAAACCCCTCCTTAACAATGGATTTGACAGCATGCCGGCCAATTCGCCAAAGGCCGCTAAATACGGGCTTCTGTCCACCGACTGGGCATACTCTTTGCGCGATAAATCCCGCCCCTCTTGATAACCGTGTTCAAATCCGCGCGCAAACGTGCCATCGCCGCCCTTAAAACCATTGTACCAATCCGCCAAACCATAGCCCAACCCTTGCTTCAAACCGTTCAATTCGTCAAAAAATCCCGCCGTATATCCTTGATAAACGCTGTTCGAAAAATCTTCAGCCTTTTTATAAAGCGGGTGTTTTAAATAGCGCGGGTTAAAATACATGTACCCCGATTCTTCACGCCCATCTCCAAATGCTTTTGTTAATATTGTTTTGATAATCGATTCATTATCGCTCATTTTTAATTCATCCGCTTTTTTAATACCCGATTTTTATGGAACGATGGGTGCTGAGCGTCCCGATAAATTCCGACTGACCCATCGTACAATTTTAACCAGTCCGCTTTTTAAGAGTCTATCTCGTTGCTCTTAGACTTTAAAAGATGCTTTAAATCTAAACTTCCTTTTAAATTGCAAACAAGCACTAAAGTTTTTAAACCGTAAAAAACATTTATAAAGGATGCAACTCTTACACAATAATCCTTTTTTCCTGTTTAATTGAAGAGTAGTTTTTAAGTTTTTTTAGGGCATCCAAATAAGCTTGTTTATAAGGGACAAAGTTCTCATCTTGGTCGTCTAGGATTAAATTGCACATCGTCAGCAAAATGACAGCATTGGCAAACAACTCCAAATAAACCGGATGTCCGATATTAATTTTATCGTCTGTCTGCTCAAGATTAAATTTTTCTGTCCCGTCTTTTGTTTTGGCCATTGACATCTTTTTGTATTTAAACCCAATGATGTAAGGCTTATCGGGGTTAGGATATAACGTGACTTTGTCAAATTCGTTCGTTGTTTCAAACTTATAAGACGTCGGCTTTCCCGTTTTATCGTCCAAAACTGTCTCATCACTTAACAAAGCCAAAGATTTGCCATCCAATGTGATTTCAAGCAACATCCCTTGGGGAGCTTTTAGCGTATTTTCGCCTGCCGATACATTTTTATAATCTACAGAAATTTGAAACGGATAGGTTTGTTCGTTCCACACCGTCATCATAGCTTGCTGAAAAGCGATTTTGGACGATAGCAAAATATCATCAAATGTCCTGGGTTCGGGATCATTTGTTGACCATTTTAAATTGCTGACGCGTTTAAGAAGTTCGAAAAACGTGTTATGCATTATTTATTCCTTCTTGCTTTTGCGCGGTTTTGAAACATCTGACTTTTGAGATCCCAATATAGCTAATTCTTCAACGTCAGTATTACAGTGGGCAAGCTCTTGTTTTTCTTGCTCGGAAGCCTCTGCCACTTTTAAAAAATGATATTTTTTTAAAATTTCCGCAGCATTTAGCGTGTCTAAATGAAAAACGGCTTGTGTCGTTTGATTTAAAACTTTTACCATATATTGCTCCATCAAATGATAGCAGGAGAGCTTTTAAAAAAAGCTCTCCATACTTTTTTTTAAGCTACCGGCTTCAATCCGGCTCGTTTGCCAAAAGCGGCCACTGTTCCGGCGATTGTGTCATCAAATGAAATGCCCAAAGAGCCATCTTTGTTTTCAAAGCGCCCGTGGTTTTCAACTTCAATATAGTTGACACCAGCTTTCAAGTCGATTGACAGATTACCCAAAATATTAGGAATTGGATAAGCATCTCCCGCCTCCAGAACAATAGCTCCTGCAGTTGTTACGTTCACAACCAAATATGACGAATTGTCTTTTGACTTAAAAAATCCCGGGACAATTGCGCCATTTGTTTTGTTAATCGTAACGGCTGTAGGGGTAGCAATACCGGCGGATACAGATGTGTCATAATCGGCATATGCCATTGTAATTTTATCTTTAGCCATAATTTATTTCTCCTTAAAATGTTAAAGTTGCTTTGATTTTCGCTGTACCGAGTTTATCGGGTCGCGCTGTTCCTACACCGTATACGCCGGCTCCCTTATATGCCTTGTTAATGGATTTTTCCCGCATATACGGAATCAATTCCATATCTTTTTGCTTAACGGATGCCGTTGTTTCACCCATCACGCCAAACAACGGGTAAAAATTGCCATCTGAATCGGCGGCAATGTTATTCGATTCATAAATTTGCCATCCCGACAATTCACGTACCCAACCTTTTGCGCGTTCTTTATGTCCGGATTCGGAATTAGTCAAATTCGGAACTTGGTTCAAAATGGCGGTCNNGGTCATTTCGGGCGGCAAAAAAGCACCCATCTTTCCCGTAACCCAAGCTTTGTTGCGCGAAAACAACGCTTTCATGTTTGATAATACTTTCAAAATATTATCCGTTGTTACCTCGATAACTTCGCCTTTTTTCAAAACCAGTCCCGCCGTTGGATACAAACGGCCGATTTGCGCATCAATGGCATCGGCAAATTGGTAATTGACCGAATTTGAATATTCTTTGGCCAATTTAGTCGCTTCCTCGGTATTGGATTTTTGGATTTGGACGGCTTTTGCCTTAGAAATTTCAAAGTTAGCGCTCATACCTTTATCCACTTTAATTTTAACAACGGATACGCCCGCTTCTTCAACATCTGCAACATCGCCGCCATCCCATTGGGATAAAGTGGCAAGACCCGGCAATTCCACATCCATTTCATCGCCTATCTTTAAGTTAGAGGCATATTTTGTCGCGCTCAGCTTATCCAAAATCAATTCGTTTTCTAAGTTTTTTTCATAATTTTCCGAATAAACGGTTTTAATAAGTGTATCTAATGCCATGATTTATTCCTTTCATAAATATTTTGACACAATTTTTTTCATATCCGCATCGCTTTGCGCTTGCCGCCAATCCGTATTTTTATAGGGCGATGTTGCCGCTCCGGATACGCCGGTCGGTGCTTGCATTTGCTCTGCGCGTGATTGTTGTTCCTGATTTGCCTTTAAATTTGTTTTGTACATTTCAATGGCACCGTTTTCAATTTGTTCAATAACCTCTTTGGCTCTGTTCAAATCTAAATCTGTACCGAATTCTCCCAACAACAAGCTGATAACATCTTGGCGCTGGGGCGGATTAATCCAATCGCCCGTACCTTTAACAAAATCTTGTAAATTTTCCTTGATATTATTAAAGAGAGTTTGGTATTTATCTTGGTTGAACTGTAAAATTTTTTGGTCTTTAAAGGCTTTTTTATCTTGAGCAATTCTTTCCAAAATATCGGGTGAAAAAAGCATTTTTGCTGCATTTAAATCATTTACATCGCCCGTTTGCCCGTACTTGAACAAAGCCTCATAGGCTTGATTATAATGCTCGCCCGCATAGCCTAATTCCAAAGCATTCGCAAACAAATTAAATTCGCCGAACGACAAGATACACAAGAGC
>DLOI01000030.1:0-170 GCA_002477185.1 Alphaproteobacteria bacterium UBA7488
GAAGCGTCCGATTTGGTGCGCGTTTCGATTATGGTACACGGTGAACCGGTGGACGCATTGGCGTTTTTGACTCATCGCTCACAAGCCGAACGGCGCGGACGACAAATTTGCGAACGGTTAAAAGACCTCATTCCGCGCCATCAATTTAAAATTCCGATTCAAGCCAGCAT
>DLOI01000030.1:238-792 GCA_002477185.1 Alphaproteobacteria bacterium UBA7488
CCGCAAGCGCAAACTTTTGGAAAAACAAAAAGAGGGCAAAAAACGCATGCGCCAATTCGGTTCGGTTGAAATCCCGCAAACGGCATTTATCAATGCGCTTAAAATCGGGGACGAATAATGAAAACCGATATTTTTAATTTCGATTTGCCCGAAGAACTTATCGCCAATGAACCGGCCAACCCGCGCGATTCTTCCAAATTATTGCACGTTCATCCGAATGGCAGCTTAAACGATTATACGGTCGCCGATTTGGATAAATTATTGCGTCCGACGGACGTTTTAGTTTTCAATGATACAAAAGTCATCCCGGCACGGTTGTATGGCACGCGCGGGCAAGCCAAAATTGAAGTCACCTTGTTTAAACAGCTGAATTTAAGCGATTGGGAAACGCTCATTAAAAACGCACGGCGTTTAAAAATCGATGATACGGTTGTCTTTGCAAACGATTTAACCGCGACTGTTTTGGATAAAACTGAGGCAGGTGCCGTCGTATTGCGCTTTAACAAATTGGGTGCCGATTTGATGGCGGCATTTCACGAAGTCGGCACCATGCC
>DLOI01000030.1:876-4342 GCA_002477185.1 Alphaproteobacteria bacterium UBA7488
CAGGGTTGCATTTTACGCCCGACTTATTTAAACGGTTGGATGCAAAAGGCATCGAACGGTTGTTTGTAACGCTGCATGTCGGTGGCGGCACGTTTTTACCGGTCAAAGTCGATGACACGGACAACCACAAAATGCATGCCGAATTCGGCGTTTTAACCAAAGAAGTCGCCGACAAAATCAATGCTTATAAAAAACAAGGGCGCCGCATTATTTCGGTCGGTACAACGTCCTTACGCCTGCTGGAATCGGCAACGGATGAAAACGGCATTATCCACCCGTTTGAAACCGAAACGTCCATTTTCATCACGCCGGGATACAAATTCAAAATGATTGACGCAATGTTTACGAATTTCCATCTGTCCGGTTCAACTTTGTTTATGTTAGTGTGTGCCTTTGCCGGCATCGACACAATGAAAAACGCCTATGATTATGCAATAAAAAACAACTATCGCTTTTTTTCATACGGCGATGCGTGCTTGATAGAAAAGCCGGAAAAATAATTTTACAAATTAAAGACGGCATTTAATTTTTTCGACATTAAATAAAAACACAACTGTACAGCACGGCAAAAAAATGCATAACTGTACCCAATAAAACGAAAAAATGCCATATCGCGTGCGTATAAGGTTTGCTTTTCCAAACATAAAAGAAAATACCAACCGTATAAAACACACCACCGAGCAGTAAAAAAACAAGGCCCCTTGTCGGAATGGATTCTATCATCGGTTTGATGGCAAAAGCAATTAACCAACCCATGCTCAAATACAAAGCAATAGACCAAAATTTAACGCCACTGGTTTTCGTCATGCCGGATTTTAATTTTAAGCACGTTCCCAAAAGCGCCAACGCCCAAATGATAACGAATAATGTCCACCCGAGCGAGCCGCGCATATTTACCAACAAAAACGGCGTATAGGTGCCGGCAATTAAATAATAAATCGCAATGTGGTCTAATTTCTTTAAGATTTTTTTGGCCGCTTCATTTTGAACGGCGTGATAAACGGTCGAAGCCGTATACATCATAATCACGGTCGTTCCGAAAATCGCACATGACACAACCGACCAAACATTTCCATAAATGTATGCTAAAACAACCAACAATGTTAAAACGGATANNCGCCAAAGACAATTCCGACCGCATGAACGGCGGCATGCCAAATTTCTTCGGACGCTGTATAGCTGCGAACATCTTTGGCTTTTATTAAGACATCTGTAACCATTTTACCCCCTTTATATTCAACGGTTTGATGCCGCTATGCTTTACCTGTTTTTTCCCAGGTGTTTTTTACTTTGCGCCGGCCGTTTTTTTGGACGTCTTTTTCGAACCGCTCTNNGTTGGCTTTGCAGGCGTTTTCGGCGCTTTAACTTTATCCGCTTTTTTGACAACAGGTTCTTGCGCCGTTTTCGCCGTAGCATTGACCATCTTTTTGCCGGATGTTCTCACGCCGGCTTTGACCGTCTTTTTGCCGGATACGCTCGCCGTTGCTTTAGCTCTTGATTTGACTGACGGTTTAAAGGCCGTTTTCGCATTGTTATCATCGGCGATTTGAGCCAAGGTTTTTTCCGCTGCAAAGGATGCATGACGGCCGCTCGGATTTTTAGCCAATTCGCGATCCAAAAAATCCATGTTGTCTGTTGAGGAAGCTTGTCCCAAAGCATTTAACGATTCTTCGACATCCATTGAATGCAACGGCGTTCTGAACACGATAAAGATGGCTAAAATAAGGGCAAACGCCAAAGCATTCGCGGGCGAAAATCCATAACCGAATGCAAACAACACAAAGTCCAAAATCAAAATGGAACTCCATGCGACAAAGACACTGCGGCCGCGAATATACGGGCACGTCGTACGTCCCAAAATAAGGAAGAACAATTTAACCAATACATATAAAATGCCGTATCCGACCCATAAGGTTCCAAACAAAAATAAAGCATAAAAGAAAGCGGCCATCGTTACCAACCGCAGCAATAAAGCCTGTAACACTTCGTGTGTAATGACCTTGTTGCCAAGTGTGCCAAGCGGCGTTTCTTGAATGGTTTCACCGGTTTTAAAATAAGCTTTGTTTGTCGTTACGTAAATGCCATTTGCAAAAGTCAGTTGATCCATCGGCGTATTGGTCGTGTCCAAAATAAACCCATCTTGCCCACCCGTTTCAAAAGGCACAACGATATAAGCATTTTGCGGGCTCACAACTTGTCCGTTTTCAATGGTAAAAGACGGCATACGATTGATAAAATTCACAACGGCTTCATCTTTGGCCGCGTTTTGCAACCGGTTATTCATGCTCACGCCAAAAATGATTGATAATACGATTGAGACGATTAAAAAATAAATTAACCCTCTGCCTTTTCCATATTCAATATAGCCCGTGAAAGTATTCATAATCGTCTCCTTTTAAATAATTCTTAAATTTCAAATATCTAATGATATGTTAAACTTCTATACGAACGTTAATTTATATATACTCCGCCGCTTTTGACTTGTCAAGTTTTGTTTTATACGCTAAACTGATGTGTATGAGAAAATATTTCCTGTTTGCGTATTTCATCATTTTTTGTTTTATTGCCGCCGCGTTATCGTTCAAATATTACTTGGTCGGGCAAGTGACAAAACAAATTGGCGCCATCGTCAATCATTTGGATACCAGATACCTTCAAATCAAGTATGAATTGTCAGAAAATACATGTGTATTCTCGGTTTGCGTCGAACTGAAAAATGTGAATATCCGTTTCGTCAATTCCTATATAAACGCGGGCAATATTCTAATTAATTTGCCAATCGATTATCCGATAAAAGCTTACATTGACACACAAGATGCCACGGACGAAAACGATTTGGTCATTCACGGCGTTTTTGAAAATGATAGGCTGGCGTTCTCTCAAATGACCGCGCGTTTAAAGGATTTTGCCATTGACGTGTCGGGAGATATCAACCCGCGCACGGGTCAAATTGACATGCATGCCACAACCGAAAATTTGGGACCGTTTATTTTGCCCTATATGCCATCCCATATGCGTGGTTTTATCCGTTTATTTTTTACAAACGGCGCTCAATTGGTAAAAATATCTTCTCAAAACGGTTGGCTAACCGTTCAAGGCATTCCGATTTTTCCCCTTAAGCTATCTGCAGATGAAAACCGGCTTGAACAAACCCCGAATCAAATTGTATCACCCCGCAAGCAGGGAGATAAAATGAATAACGATGCGCCTGTTGTAACACCTATTGAAGCAAAATAAAACACGTTTTATAATAAGCGATTGAGCCTAAACGCTTTAAAGGAAATTTTGTCCTTTTTCTTAAGAATACTTTTTTCAAACGAAAAAAGATTAAAAAATTTCACTCACCCGAAAGATATATGTATAATCCGAAATTATTTCCAATAAAAAAGGGGAGGCATTGCCTCCCCGACAAAAGCCATATAAAGCGTTTTATTTCTTTTTAACACCGTAAAACGGCGTTGTGGCT
>DLOI01000030.1:4416-5105 GCA_002477185.1 Alphaproteobacteria bacterium UBA7488
GGCTTTTTTCAGCCGATTTTTTTTCAGGCTTGGCAGCGAACAATTGTTCGACAGCCTTAATCCAACATTCTTTTTCGGCGCCTTCGGGACGGCCGGCTTGTTCCCAAATGTAATAGGCGGCAACGCGAATGTTGTCTTCGTTAATTTCTGTCATTTTAGTATTCTCCTGTATAGAAAAATGGTTGCAACAAATTTAATATAGACCTTTGTGTATTTTTTTGCAAGGACTATCGGTTAAATTTTTTTACATATGATTTAATTCTTATTTCAACTTTATACGCAGTTATAATTGGCTCTAAGCAATTTTTGTGCGCACAACACTCAACGGCGGCAACTTGGCAAGCAAGGATTCGCTTAACTCAATTAAAATCGCCTGCCCCAAATGGCCCGAACTCATCGCATCAATTAACCCACCCGTTTTTTCATCATAAAAATCTTCGACCGTTATTTGAATCGGATCAAATTGATAAGGGGATAAAAATTCAAGTTCCATGCCCCGCACAATTTTGTGTTTGACCTCCATAATGATTCTGCCGTCCTTTTGACCACGCACCAATCCGGCATAACGCCATGTGCCATTGCTTGCCGATACAGTATAATTTTGCGCTTCCGGTCCCGCATTCCCATCCAAAAAACCGACCGTATAGCCGCGCGATTGCAATGTTTCAATTTCCCTCATATAACGTTCG
>DLOI01000030.1:5180-8553 GCA_002477185.1 Alphaproteobacteria bacterium UBA7488
TTCAATTTTAAATGAATCAATACCAATGGGGAGTATTTCATTTAACCGTGGCAGCCAACATAAATCCTTGGAATTCATAATATAAGTGCCGTGTTCGTCTTCATCCATTTGCATCAATTCGCCGGGGCGTGTTTCTTCTTCTAGATATACTTTATATTTCCAACGGCAAGAGTGCGCACAATTGCCCTTATTCGCGCTGCGCCCCGTCATGAAATTGCTCATCAAGCAACGCCCCGAATAACTGACACACAACGCGCCGTGCACGAACGTTTCCAACCGAATATCGGGACACATTTTACGGATTTCTTTGATTTCAACCAAAGGCACTTCGCGCCCCAAAACACACAAGGATGCACCTTGGTCCTTCCAATACTGAGCCGTCAGCGCCGAACATACATTGGCTTGCGTGGAAATATGCAACGGCAATCCCGGCACTTCTTTTTTAATATAAGCAAACACGCCCGGGTCGGCCACAATTACGCCATCGGGATTTAAATCCTTTAAGCTGTCCACCAATTCTTTTAATTTGGGAATATCACGGTTATGCGTGAACAAATTAACCGTCAGGTAAACTTTTTTGCCAAGTTCATGTGCGTAAGAGATGCCTTGTTTCATTTCACTTTGCGTGAAAGAAATTTTGTTGCGCAAACACGTTCCCGGCATGCCGGCATAAACCGCATCCGCCCCATATAAAAAGGCTGTTTTTAATCTGTCCAAAGACCCTGCCGGCAACAGCAGTTCGGGCTTTTTTAAATTTTTATTCATCGTTATTTTTTCTTTGTTGTTGATTTATGGGCTGTCCCTTTTGCGGACAATTTTGTACTTTGTTTGACACCGCCCTTTGCCACCTTTTTGGCAGCAGATTTAACTTTTTGGCTGCTCGCCATCGTAGGTTTCGCAGACGATTTTGATTTCACGGACACCGACGGCTTGGCCGTTTTTTTGACAGACTTAGCTTTGCCTGTTTTATGTTGCTTGTTCTTTTCCAACCATTTAAACAATTCATTCAGCGGCAATGGGCGCGCAAAATAAAACCCTTGGCCTAAATCACATCCGCGCGCCATCAGCCAATCGAGTTGTTCTTTTGTTTCAATGCCTTCGGCCAACACGGCCAAATTCAAATCTTTGCCGAGCTTAATCATCGTCGATACGATTGTTTCGTTTTCTTTGCTGCCCGGAATGGACCATGTAAATTCACGGTCGATTTTCATTTTTTGAATGTCCAGCTGGCGCAAATAGTTAAATGACGCATATCCAGACCCGAAATCGTCTAACGACAAACGGATTTTCAAACTGTTGACTTTTTCAAGCATCGCCAAATCTTCGGGCAAATCTTCCATCATAGATGTTTCGGTCAATTCGCACTCGTAATATTTCGTGTCAATCCCGTATTTTTTCAAATAATGTTTTAAAGTGTTGACCAATTCTTTGTCTTGCAATTGAACAACGGAAATATTCACGGACATGAACAAATCGCCGTAACCCGCATCATGTATGGCGCGCAAATCTTTCATCGATTGTTCGAATAAAAACGGCGTCATTTTGTTAATCAGCTTGGTTTCTTCCATCATCGGAATAAATTCCATCGGCGGGATTAGCCCCTTGGTCGGGTGGTTCCAACGCATCAACGCTTCAAACCCCGTCGCTTGTCCGGTTTTTAAATCAATTTCGGGTTGGTAATGGAAAATAAATTCATTGTTTTTAATGGCGCGGCGCAATTCTTTTTCAAAAGCATATCTTTTTGAAAAGATTTTTTCTTTTAGGACTGATAAAAGTTTTTTCATGCCTGCTCCTTCAAACAATTACAATTTGTGTTTTATTTTCAACACGCATTGGCGGAAATGTCAAGTAAATTGTTGTACCTTTGCCCACTTGGCTGTCGATTTTCAATTTGCCGCCGTGCAATCCCATAATTTTATCCACCAACGCAAGCCCCAATCCGGACCCTTTATGCGAGCGCGTCAAAACATTTTCAACTTGCACGAACGGTTTAACAATAGATGCAATTTTATCGGCCGGGATACCGATGCCGTTGTCGGCGACGATAACGGAAACTTCGCCATTTTTATGAAGGGCGAAATCAACCGTTATTTTCCCGCCGTCTTTGGTAAATTTAATGGCATTGGACAAAATATTCAAAAGGATTTGCCGCATTAATTTAACATCGGCCAACAACCGCGGCAGGTCTTTATGCTTCTTGATAATAATTTGCCGTTTATCGGCATCGGGGTAACCCGACACGATTTTCATCACATCCCCCAAAACATCGTCAATGTTTATCCATTCGGATTTGATAATTTGTTTGTTTGCTTCAATTTTTGACAAATCCAAAATATCTTCAATCAGCGACAATAAATGTTCGCCGCTTTTATAAATCCGGGCGGCATATTCGCGGTAAGTCGGATTTTCAATCGGCCCGAACGCTTCATGTTCCATTGCGCTTGAAAATCCCAAAATGGCGTTGAGCGGCGTACGCAATTCATGGCTCATATTTGCCAAAAAATCGGACTTGGATTGGCTGGCAAATTCGGCGGTTTTAAGGGCTTTTTGCAATTCTTCGGTGCGTTCTTTGACTTGTTTTTCCAAATCCGATTGGCGGATATGCGCCATTTTGTTAAACGCCCAAATAAACGGGATAATCCCCAAAACCAACAACATATGATAAAAAATATGGGGAAATCCGGCAAAATATTCGGCCATAATGACAAACATCAAAATGGCAAAATACAAAAGTATTGATAAAAACCAAATGTATTTAATTTGTTCTCTTTTCATGTCTTTTTAACCACCCCGCTGGTACAACAATTTATATATACACTTTTTTCAAAAAAATTAATACACTTTTTGCAATTTTTTTTGTATACTTTAAAAGATTAAAAAATGCCGACAAACGGCACATGTTGAAATGAAACGATTCAAGGTTCATATGTAGGCAAGCATATGCACAAAAAATTAACGTGCACAACATAAAACCGGCATATGCATCTGAGGCAATGACATTAAAGGAGAAAAGGATGAGACAAAAACCGATTATATTATGTATCTTGGACGGATGGGGATACAACGAAAATAAACAAGGCAACGCCATTGAAACGGGCAAAACGCCCCATTGGCACGAATACATTCAAAAATATCCGACGTGCATGTTGGCAACATCGGGCCTATGCGTCGGGTTGCCCGACGGGCAAATGGGCAATTCCGAAGTTGGCCATACCAACTTGGGTGCCGGCCGTGTCGTGATGCAAGATTTGCCACGTATCGACCAAGCGATTGATGACGGGTCATTGGCTGAAAATCCCGTTTTAACCGACATGATCGCCAAATTAAAACAAAACGGCGGCACATGCCATTTAATGGGATTGATTGGGTCAGG
>DLOI01000057.1:0-168 GCA_002477185.1 Alphaproteobacteria bacterium UBA7488
TAACGACGGCGTTACATGCCCGATTGCGGACGTTTGCCAAACGCAATGTTCCGGCGAAACACCCGTCGTATGCGGCAGCAAATGTTGCAAAGCGGATGAAAAATGCCAAAACGGCGTTTGTATCAGGGGTTCTGTTTCAAGTTGTGCCGAAGACCAAAAAGAATGCGG
>DLOI01000057.1:302-2553 GCA_002477185.1 Alphaproteobacteria bacterium UBA7488
GCTTGTGCACAAAACGAAGTGGCTTGCGGCACGGATGAATGTTGCAAAACGGCCAACAACGAAATATGTAATCAAGGGCGTTGCGTTCAAATCAATCCGTTGTGCAAACGCAAAGATTGGTTGCCTCACTATGTCGGACAAGTCCCTGAAATCCCGTGTACGGGTGTTAACGGCGAAGATTGCTGTTACGACGGCGAGGCATGTTGTAACGGATTGTGCTGCATTTACGGATATGCATGCAGGAACAATACATGCATATGGGCGGGTGGCGATGACGCCGAATGTGTTGATGAATGCCCAAAAGATCCAAATGAACCGCGCAGCGGCGGCGGTGTAAAATATGTTGACAGCAAAGGTAATGAACAATGTTGTTGCAACCCGAGCGAAGTACAATCAACAAGAGGCCCAAATTAAACAGGAGGTAAAATATGATGAATTTTAAGACAATCAAAAAAGCGGGGCTTTCCACCTTATTGGCAGGCACTTTTGCATTCGCTGCCGACGAATCTGTTGCTGCCCCTGTTTTAAAAGACCCGGAAGGTATTACACTGACGGCAAAACAAGCCGATCGCAAAATGAAAAGAACCTTTGCCGAACAAGAAAAACTTTTGTCCACCGAGCAGTTGGGAATGTGGGAAAAGATAAAAAAACATAGAGATTTTCCCCAACTATTTCCTGAAATCAAAATGAATTTGGATATTACCAAAATAAGTAAAAATGAAAATTATGTCTTTGTGCCTTATGAAGAACGCGATGGCAAACGACATAAATCCATTACATTATATTGGCATAATTCCCATGATTCTATAAAGGTTATATTTAATCACCNNCTTCTCTCTTTGACAATCGGTGGGTTATATTTAATCACCGCCAGATTCTAGAGGATTATCAAAGCACCTATGTCGTTCCGACGTATGAAGTCCCCGATTTTGTCAAAGACAAATCCGATTGTTATTTTTATACGTCAAAGGTTCAATTGGAAAAATTGTCGGAACCGGAAAAAGAATTTATTCAAACGCTTGATACATGTCTAAATAAAAATTATAATTTTTTATATGCCCGAGGATTTGCAGATATTGATGAAGCGCAATTGGCAGAAGGCAAATTGGCGGGTTATTTATACCAAACACACCGATTGTCAAAGAGAGAAGAAAAAGGATTTAGGCCCGTTAGATTTGGTAACACACTTCTTGAAATTAAAATCAACCGCCACATCGGTGCACCGATGTCAGTCGAGGAAATCGCCAAGACAAGCGGTTTTTATTACCTAGGCGGATGCGAAGGTGAAGCCCATTTTTCGACCAATCAAACAGATGGAATTTTCTGTGTTCCGTGGGCAAAAGATATTTCCAAAGACAAAAAATTGATCAGTCATACATATGCCCAAGCTGAAGTAAGACAAAAACAAGCTGTTTTGGCAAGCATTAAAATTCTCGATGAAGGAATGAAGGAAATCGTCGCCGAAGGATTACCGGGGGCCACGCAGGAATTTACCAATCTTCTTAATGAAAAACAAGAATTGGTTTCGAAATATAACAGACAGTTATCAAAACATGTCAGATTGGCCGGGAATAGCAAAATGCCAAACTCTTTAGCCCATACGCATGCATTGGATAAATATCTGACGGATAATTTCAATCAAAAAGTCCAAGACGGGATTGAACCGGTTAAAGTCACACATCAATCTTTGTCAGATAAAACCGTTATTCAAAAAAAAAATTACGGCTATCAACGCTAGAAAGGGGCTTTAAATGAAATTAAAATTTTTATCATTGGCAATTTTACTCAGCGTCCTATTTTTCCCCGTTTCATCTTCAGCTGTGTTTTATGGTATTTGCTGTCCCGATTGTCCAGAAGGCCAAGAAGCCAAGGAAATTTCTACAGACAACTGATTGAAATTATCCGTCAGATNNNGATAATAACGCCATTTGTTGTGAGGGAGCAAATAATGTGGTTGCAGGCAAAATCGATCAGAATTGTTGCGAAGAGAATGCTAAGGGAAAATATGTCGGCAATGGGGGTCAAGGCTTTCCTGAGGCCTGTTGCATTGAAGGTTCATCAAAAGACACCAATGGGGATTTGAATCCGACATGTTGTAAAGAGGCTGGTGGCGCAATANNCAAATGTTGCCGCCAATCACCACAAGGTTCATAAGGGATTAAGGCTTATAAAATGAAAAAATTAACTGTTAAAATCGCAGAGTACTTAGGTGAATATAAGGAGTTTAAAATGAAAGAAGGAAAAATTTTCA
>DLOI01000112.1 GCA_002477185.1 Alphaproteobacteria bacterium UBA7488
AGCTGAATCGGCAGATGCTTTGGCAATGGCCAAAGAAACACCCAAAATAGCGTTTGCGCCCAAACGGCCTTTGTTTTCCGTACCATCCAAAGCAATCATTTCGGCGTCGATTTCTTCTTGTTCAGCCGCATCAAATCCGACGATAGCGTCATAAATTTCCGTGTTGACATTATTGACAGCCTTTAAAACGCCTTTGCCGCCGAAACGGGCTTTGTCGCCATCGCGCAATTCAACCGCTTCGTGAACACCCGTTGAAGCACCGCTCGGCACAGATGCACGACCGAATGAACCGTCATCCAATACGACATCGACTTCAACCGTCGGATTGCCGCGTGAATCAATAATTTCTCTTGCCATTAAATCAATAATTTCAGCCATAGTTTGTTTCCTTTCTTTTATGGTTAATTATAGTTTTCTTAAGTTATTTACAACAGGTAATTGAACCTATATTCATAATTTCCTCGCTAATAAAGCTCGTCAATAACTCATACCTCGTTCAGTTTCCTTTCATATGCTGTTTGAGATTTAACTTTATCTGGACATAAACCACATTCCCTAACTTCGCCACTAATAGCGTAGCTCAGTAAGTTTATCTGCGTTCATGTTCAGCCATTTTATTTTTCCCTTTTTTAAAACTAATTATCAAAAAATTCTATTTTCCCTTCGCAATAGCATCATAAGCTTGCAATTTTTTCAAAACACCTTCCAATTCTCTCAAAGGTATCATATTCGGACCGTCCGACGGAGCTGTATCGGGCGTTTCATGCGTTTCAATAAATATGCCCGCGATTCCCGTCGTGATGGCCGCCNNCGCGTTTGCCAAAACGGGGGCAAATTCGCGTTGGCCGCCGCTGGAAGTCCCCTGCCCACCCGGTTGCTGTACCGAATGGGTTGCATCAAAAATAACGGGATAGCCTGTTTGTTTCATAATCGGCAACGAACGCATATCCACAACCAATGTGTTGTAACCGAATGACACGCCGCGTTCTGTCAACAAAATATTTTCATTGCCCGTACTTGCAATTTTAGCGGCGACGTTTTTCATGTCCCAAGGTGCCAAAAATTGCCCTTTTTTCACATTAATGATTTTGCCCGTTTTGCCGGCAGCNNNGCCTTTTGTTTTAATTGCGGGGTGCAAAACATCCATAACTTCCGCCGCCGGCGCACATTGCCAAGGTTCATGAATATCCGTAATAACGGCACATCCCAATTTGGCCTTAATATCTGCAAAAGCTTGCAATCCGGCTTCCAAACCCATGCCGCGCTTGCCGTTCACACTGGTACGATTGGCTTTGTCAAAACTGGCCTTAAAAACAAACCCAAGCCCAAGTTTGTTTGTCATTTCGCGCAAAGCGGCGGCCATTTCCATACCATGTGCAGCGCTTTCCATTTGACAAGGCCCCGCAATTAAAACAAAAGGCGCTTCATTGGAAAAGACAATGTCATTTAGTTTAATTTGTTTTTGCATTCTATCCTCTAGAGAGTTAGGGGTTATTTTTAAAGGCTAATACAGTTATTACAACTTGAACCATCCTTATTCATCAGCTGGAAAAGCGCCATTATCAATTATCGGGTCACCACCTTGAACCGTTGGTACTTCGGGCAAAGCGGGCGCTTCGATTTGAACTTCCATTGCCGGTTTTTGTTCAACTAAGTCAATTTGCGCTTCAGATGTTGCCGTCGGTGCTTGATATTCAATTCTGGGAGCTCTGTCAGCCATTGCCAAGCGTACCGATTCACCTTGTGCGGGCAAACCTTTTGCCGCCGCCGACGGAGTTGCATCCGATGGCGTTGCAACCGGTGCAGGCGCCGCGGGAATCGTTTGTTCGGTCGGGATAATTGAAACGGGTTCATCCACCGTTGCTTTTTTCGCAATGACGACCAACGCCAAATTAACAATCACAAACAAGGCAAAAAACCACCATGTGAGCCGTGTCAGCATATTGCCCGTTTGGCGCCCCGTAAACATAGAGTTGCCGCCACCACCGCCCAACGAGCCCAAAGCCCCGCCTTCCGAGCGTTGTAGTAAAACAAGGATTGTTAATCCGATTGCCAAAATAATATCAATTGCCAATAATACTGATGCCATTAGTGTGTTCTCCTTTGATTTATAGTTCCTAAATGATTTTCATTAAATTTTTTATCTTAAACAAGGTTCCAATTTTGCGGCGCTTGCCCTTAATAATTCATCCAAATGTTTCAACGCGATATTTGCATTAACGTCCGCTTCGACGCCCTCCACTTGGCGGCAAGTTGCCCGCCCCTTTAATATATAGTTATTAAAGTCCCCTTCCATCAAGGCTTCACTTGTCGCATCGGTAAACGCCACGTTCGCCAAATATTTGGTGCCCAACATCGGCACTTCATAGGAATGAAATTGTTTTAACGGTTTTTTTTGTATTTTATCAAACACATAATTGATTTCTTGCAAATTACGTAAAAAATCAGCCTCAATAATCGCTTTCGTGATTTGTTTTTCGTTCAAATCATACACAAAGACAGTTGCCCAACAAACAATATTTTGATAATTTTGAGAATATCCCATCCCTTTTTGCGCTGTTTCATGGTCAACCAAGCGGTCTTTGATTTTTTTAAGCGGTTCTTTTAACCCTTCTAACTCAATTGTTTGGGGCAAATCGGATATACATTGCTTTACCTTTGACGTTTCAATGCGCCCAAAAGTATTTTTACCCTCAATAACAGAAGGCTTTTCTTTTTTTACTTTTGACATATCATCAACCGGTACCGCTATCGCAGAAACCGTCCATAACATGCACAAAATAAATAAAGCCGCAACGTTTTTCATATAATCCTTTTCAAGGTTTTTACCATACGCCGTGTGTCCGTCTTAGTCCTATCAAACAAATCGAGGCGCACCGTATTTACAATTGGCTGGAAGCAATGCCCCAAAAATCGCCGACATTCAAGCTGGCGCCGCCGATTAAAGCACCGTCAACGTTTTCGACCGCCAACAACTCTTTGGCATTGGATGGTTTGACCGACTCNNGCCGTATAAGATGCGCATACCGTCAGCAATTTCAGCCCCCAACAACTTGGCCAATTCTTCGCGAATGGCTTTGTGTACTTCGGCAACATCGGCCGTTGTCGGCACTTTGCCGGTACCAATAGCCCAAACCGGTTCATAGGCAATCACACAATTTTGTGCCGTTGCATTGGCCGGCACTGACCCGCGGATTTGTTCGGCAACAACAGACAAAGTTTTGCCGGCTTCGCGTTCGGCCTCAGTTTCGCCGATACAAATGACGACGGTTAAATCCTGTGCCAAGGCATTTTGAGCCTTTTGATTGACAATTTCATTCGTTTCGCCATGCATTGTGCGGCGTTCCGAATGGCCGACCAATGTAAAATCAGCCCCCAAATCGGCAACCATTTGTGCCGACACATCGCCCGTAAATGCCCCGAACGATTTTGGCGTTTGTGCCACATCTTGCGCGCCGATAAATAAGCCGGCATGCGGCGTATCGCACACGGCCCCCAAAATCGACATTGGCGGGCACACTAAAACATCAAACGGCAAAGTTCCCGCTTTGGCAATTTCATCGGCGATTCCTTGGACCAAAGCAATCCCTTCGGCCTTTAAACAATTCATTTTCCAATTTCCGGCAATTAATTTTTTGCGCATAAGTACTCCTTTTGTTAATTTATACTTGTTTTCTTAGCACATTTGCCCCGTCTTTTCAAGTAAATTTGCGCCTTGACAAAAAATAAAAAAATGTTAAAATATAGACAAAGCACATTTTGTGTGCGGGATATAATTTTATCCTTTAAAATGAAAGGGTTGAACATGAATCATACAACCGGCTCGTCAAATGAAAAATATAATTACGGTTATATCAAGTCCGATTTTGACGTAGCAAATGCCCAAATGGACGAAGCAACCGTTTATTACATTAAGTTAATGACACCGGGCACACTCGGATTTATGGCCGGCACTGCTCTTGATGCATTAAATGCTGGTACCGCTTTCATTGATTACGATAATGTGGATTTGGGTCAGCGTTTTAATGACGAAACACTTTTTTCGGCAGCTCTTAAAAATGGCTATTTAAATCAAGCCATCAATATTTTAAAATACGTAGAACCTTATTTGAAAGCTAAAAAAGAAGACCCGGATAATTTAAACCACCGTTATTCGTTATATAACACTCTTAATTTAGATGACGAAGAAGTTGTTCAAAAATTGAATGCTTTGGCACCCTATGGCCACAAGGGTCAATTCGAAGAGAAAATGACAACGCACGATTTTGCTGAGGCTCGCCAAAAGGCCGAACTCATTCGGCGCATAAATGCTTTAATGCCGCTGGATTTCCCGTTCCAACAGGAAAAAGGGCAAATTGGTTCTTGGTTTGGCGAATTTATCAAAAACAAACAATTTAATTTAGCCGAAAAATATCTAAAACCCTATGAAGGGCAATATGCTGACACGGATATTTTAATCGCCGATTTATCGTTAAATGACCCTCAAGTGGCATGTGCCCTTAAAGAGATGTCAACCAAAAATCCAAAAAGCGTTTTCGGGCGTATCCATGACAGCTTAAAAAAAATATTGCCGACCGACATATACCTGAAACACATTTTGCATAAAAATCGATATGACCTTGAACAAGAAAACAAGCATGCTGGTAATACTGCTTTCAAGGCACAGGATTCACAGGACGATAAAATGCCGCATTTTGTCTCTTACAAAACGCCGCCGACTTTTCCAAGTTTATTATCCGGGCTGGAATTAAAAAATATATCTTGCGCAACATCGGATGTAAAAGGCGATAAGGACAATAATTTAGAGATGGCCTTATTCGCTTGGGGGAAAAATCAAAGAGGTGGCAAATAATCAAATTGACCCCTAAATTAAGCAAAGAGTTTAAAGCTCAAGTCCATTCATAACCTAAAGGCATTTATCATGAAAAAATTGGCACTGTTTTGTTTGATTTTACTTTTTTCTTCGGCGGCGTTGGTNNAATAAACTTGGAAAAGTCGGCGCCGCAAAGCGCGCACATTGCCTATCAGGCAAGCTCAAACAAAAGAACAGCTGGTCGAACAATTAACTGGCGATTTGGATTCCGATGAAGCCAAAGCACGTATTTTGGCCTCTTG
>DLOI01000019.1:0-3004 GCA_002477185.1 Alphaproteobacteria bacterium UBA7488
TTAGCCCCTTGAGTTTCTGCCGCCGCCGCGGATTTGATGAAAAAAGGCGCCGCCTCAAAAAGCGCCGCGTGGGGCGTTATTTTTTTTTTGATAAGATTTGTTTGACAATTCTTTTGCGCGGCCGGTTTGTTTGTTCAAAATAATGACGCCGTCAATTTGCCGCGGTTCTTTCATATTCTCATAACTGTCCAGCTTCATTTGCAACGTGTGTAAAACGCGTTCTTCCCAGCGAAACCTGCCAAAAAAGTTAGTTTGTCCAGCATTCCGTGCCGCCCGCCCGTAGAACGCCAAGAAAAATTTATTGCCAAAGAATACGCACCCTATAAAAAGAAAGGACACGCCAAAATAACGGGCAGCATTTGTAAAAACTTGCCCGACGGCGTTCCATGCCCCAAAACCATCGTCGTTTTTGCCAATCCCGTTACATCGTATTCAACCGAATGGTGGACGCTTCATTGGCTGAAAGGGCAAACGTTATCCAAAGCCGACCCCGCTACAAACGATTACAGAAAAAATGCCGAAATCAAATCAGACGGCACTTTTGAATTCAAAAACCTGCCGAACGGCCAATATTACGTTGTTGCCGAAACATGCGTTGAATTTGACCCGGACGCCAATTNNCCGTGCGGTTGGGCGGCCAAGTCGAACTTAAAAACGCCGCACATATTGATTTGGATATTGTGTCTTTAAGTGCCGAAGAAATCGCCCGTTTGACAAAAGCTCGGCAACAAACCATATCTGAAGAACAAATTACTCATTAACCAAGGAGCCCGCTATGAGCACAAAAGAACTGATTCCCAATATTTATTGCGTCGGGTCAAAAGACCGCCACCGCCCGTTTTTCGACAATTTAATGCCGCTGGCCGAAGGGACAAGCTATAACGCCTTTTTAATCAAGGGGTCCGAAAAAACGGCGCTGGTCGATACCGTTTATCCGCCGTGCCACAGCGAATTGATTGACAAGCTGAAAGAAATGGGCGTCGAAAAAATCGATTATGTCATTATCAACCATGGCGAACAAGACCACACCGGCACATTGCCCGAATTGCTAAGCTTGTTTCCCGAAGCCAAAATCGTGACGAACAAAAAATGCCAAGAAATCACAATGGGCTTTTTGCCGTTAAAAGAAGACCAATATCATCTTGTCGCCGACGGCGATGAAATTTCATTGGGCGATAAAACATTGCAATTCATGTTTGCGCCTTGGGTGCATTGGCCCGACACGATGTTTGCGTTTTTAAAGGAAGACAAAATATTGTTTTCCACCGACTTTTTCGGCGCACACGTGACAAACTATGACGTATTTTGGGACGGTACCGATACGATTTTGCCATTGATTAAAGCGTATTATGCCGAAATTCAAATGCCGTTTGCCAAAGTGTGGGCAAAATATTTGGATAAAATTGCCGCTTTAAACCCTTCCATTATTGCGCCGAGCCACGGCCCCGCCTATAAAGGCGACGGCGTGCATTACATTATGGATTTATACCGCAAATGGTCTATGGGACCGCGCGCAAACAAAGTCGCCATCGTCGGCGTTTCGATGTACGGGTCGACAACGTTAATGATTGATTATTTAAAAAAAGCGTTGGAAGAAAAAGGTATCGAAGTCAAACACCACGATGTGATGGATTTGAACAATACCGAATTGGCGTCGGATTTAATTGATTGCAAAGGCGTTATTGTCGCCTCTCCGACCGTTTTGACGGGATTGCACCCGATGGTGGTTGAACCGGTCTTTTTGCTTAACGCTGTCAAACCGAATATTCAGTTTTTGGGGCTTATCGGGTCGTACAGCTGGGGGACGTTGATTGTCAACTCACTGACGGGCTTGCTCGGCAATATGAAAACCGTGCCGTTTTTGGACCCCGTTTTGGCCAAAGGGACACCTAAAGAAGCCGATTACGCCGCGCTTAACAAAATGGCCGACACGATTGCGCAAAATTATTAAAATTATTGTTAATTTTGCCAAACGACAGAATCCTAAACGCCTCACTTGCGGGGCGTTTTTAATATGAGGAACAAGAGAAGATAACGATGGTGCACATCCCAAACGCTTCACTTGCGGGGCGTTTTTAATATTGAATTCGCCTTACATATGGAATTCATCGAATTTTCGAAAAAATATTATAACTGCCCGCAAAAAATGATGAAATGATTAAAAAAGTGTAAATAAAGCTTTTTTTTTCAAATCACATTTGCTATACTGTCTAAAAATTGAGGCTGATTAAATAAAAAGGATACCCCGCATGAAAAAATTGCTGTTGCTCTCATTGCTTGTTTTAGCCGGTTGTTCTCTCTTGTTCCTCATATTAAAANNCCGTCAAAATCGAAAATTCGACGGCACCAATGCCTGCGGCAAATGATGCTCAAACGACGGTGAAATCTCAAACGCAAGCAACCACCTATGCCGCTGCGCCAACCTATACAATCCAAGACGATTATTTCGGCCCGGCTTATGGCACGGTAACCGAAGTGCAATACGTGCAACAACCCGCAATGGCATATGAAACCCAAACATATACCGAACAATATCAAACACAACCAACTTATACCGGGGTGCCTCAACCTATGTACGCACCGAGTGCCGCTCAAAATATGGCATCTTCTCAAAACGCACCCGCGGGCATGCAAAACCAAAATATCAACCCGTACTATCCCTATGCGCAAACCAACCAAAACACGGGCGTTCAAAACAACATGGGTGCCGGTTCGGTCGTTGTGTTGCAACATCCGATGACGCGCGAATTGGTGCGCTGTGATTTTACCGATTATAATTGCATCGGTTCGTATGAATCCCAAGGCTTTGTCCAACTGCGCGCCGCGCCGCATTTTGCAGGCTATAACGATGTGCCGTCAAACACGGATTATCCGCCGCGCCGTTATCGCGACAACAATAACATTCCACGGTGGTAAATGCTCGGTTCAACCCACACAGTTGCATTTTCGGGTATTGACGTTTTAAAAATTGATGTCGAAGTGCGCATCATGAACGGCTTGCCCG
>DLOI01000019.1:3087-3505 GCA_002477185.1 Alphaproteobacteria bacterium UBA7488
GCATTACTGTCAATTTGGCGCCCGCCGATGTGGTTAAGGAAGGCACGCATTACGATTTGCCCATTACGATGGCTTTGATGGCGGCCATGGATATTGTTTCGCCGCAAAGCATTTCAAACGCTTTGATAATGGGCGAATTGGGGTTGGATGGGCGCCGGCGGCAGCAATTTCCAACGCACGTTTGGCCGATTCTTGGCCTTTAATTTCCTTAAAATCCAAATGGTGGGTTTGTTGCGGCAAAGCGTTGCATTCGGGTGCATGCAACAATTGGCGCCCCTTTAAATGGTTTATCAAGGATAACAAAGATGCGGGCGCGATAATGTTTTCGTTTGCCGACCAAGCGGCTTCGGCCCCTTGGTCTTCGGGACAAATAAAGGACATGCCGAAACGGTTGGCGGCGATGGCGGCCGGCAAAACC
>DLOI01000064.1:0-9361 GCA_002477185.1 Alphaproteobacteria bacterium UBA7488
AGGCCTTTAATCATACCTATGACCAAGCGGCTCATCAACATGCTGATGCACGTATCCATGGCCAAGGCATCAATTATAAATTGGATTATAACGAAACCCAATTAAACAATGCATTGGATCAAATCCGCACAATCGGTTCTGATTATCCGCAAATGAACAGTGCAGCCGGTCAAAGCAATGCCGAAATTTTGATGTACAAATTAAATCAAGTTGACCAATTGCTTGCTCCGGATACAGACATTGTGACACCCGAAGGCCGTGTTGAAGCTCAAGCTTTGTATGGGCACAAAATGCCGGACGGCAGTTGGTACGGCCCACATGATTTGCGGGCGGATTTATTGGCCGGTAAAGATGTCGACCCGCAAATTGCGGCAGAAATCTTTGCTAAAATCGAACCTCATATTGATGCCACGGGACACCATATCGGCGATATTCATAACTTTAAGGAAGCCGGTACATGGTCATACCGTCAAACGGGTGTTGGCGGATATAGTGAAGATTTGGTACCTCCTTCAAATCCTGAATTTGACGGCGTATATGGTCATTTGGACGAAAGCGGTATCCCGCCCGTAACAGATGATATTAATCAAGGTGTTCATATTGTATCCAATCAAAATGACACACAAGATATACCTGTGCCGCCCGTGACAAATGTCAATGATGGTCAAGGCACCCCTGTTGCACCTATTGCCGGCGTTGAACAAAACGGGTCTCAAACACCGTCTGATGTTGTTCAAGACGCAAATAGCCCGAAAGGGGCGCCGTTTGTTCCGTACATTCCGTACGATAAACCCTATATGTCTAAAATCCGCCGTACATTAAATGACAGAATCGGCGCTTGGATGGGACCGATTAAACGGGCTTTGCGCATTAAAGAGGATATCAATCCCAAACAAGGCGAAAAAGGCACTTCTACCCAAATACCCCCAAAGCCGCAAGTTGACGTCAAGCATCCGTCCGCTTATACGGTTCACGGCGGTGGCGATATCAGTGTTCCAAAAGAAACACATATAACAAAAAGCCAGGGTACAAATGCTACAGCGGTCAGTGGGAAATATGCCGACAATGCGGCAAGCAAACAAAGCACGCCGGCGGGCAAAGTTCCTCAAGGCCCAGGGCCGAAGCGTTTGGTTATTCAAGAATCTGATTTACCAAAAGATCCGTATTTCAACATTTCACCCATCAGTGAAAATGTCGAACGCGATGTAAATGGCGCTTGGGTTGCGGATTTCAGAGAGGGTGCCCCGAAAATTAACCGCACGGTCAAGACGGCAAATGCGGACTATGTAACGGGTAAATTGCCCAATACACCGACGAAAGGCGAAATCCAACCGACCATCATGCCGATGGGTATGGCAAAAAAACCTGCGGATAAAGAACGGCTTGGCAATCGAGAAGAATTGCCCGAACCACGCAAAGGATTGCCGGAACCGCAAGCAATCCGTTTGGGTACCCGGCAAGTCAGTAATGAAACCATTTTGATGGACACGCAAGAACAACAAGATGCTTTCAAACGTCAAATGATGGATGGGAATGTCCCCAAACATATCCGTGCGGTTTTGGAACAACGGGCGCGCGATGCTCATAAGGCTCAAATGCTCTTGGAAAACAAGGAAGAAAAAGCCAAATTGACGCTTGAGCAAGCAAAAGCGTTATTAAATAAATATCGTGATGTGACAACTGCCGTAGATGGCATGAAACAAACGACCGTTACGCAAAATACATCTGGCAGCAACGTGGATTTAAAAATTAAATCACGTCAGCAACAGCCCAAAACACAAAGCGGCAATAACGGTATAGCCAATGATGCAAATGCGAATGTTTGGAAACATTTGGCACAAAAGAAACACAAAGAGCCATAAACGAAATGTGTGATTGATAGGAAGCCTCGGGTAAAACCGGGGCTTTTTATTTTCGGATAAAAACACACATTGTCGTTATATGTCAAATCTGAAATGTAAAAATACCGGGGTTTTCTTTATTCGCTTCTCACATTTAGACTTTACATACTCCATCGAATATGTAAAAATGAAACCGATTCGTATTTGTTTACTCGCTCATGCAAGTTTGGCAAATCATTTAAGATATGCAAACGCAAGACTTTGCCGAGTAGTACTTGCACAATGATTTATATTCATAAAAGGGGAAGAATTAAATGAAAATTATGTCTTGGAATGTTGCTTCAATTCGCGCACGGATGGAGGCGCTTAAAAAAGTTTTGTCGACATGGAATCCCGATATTGTCATGTTGCAGGAAATCAAGGCAACCGACGAACAATTCCCATTTTTGGATTTAAAATCTTTAGGGTTTCATGCGTACATTTCGGGACAGAAAGCCTATAACGGCGTCGCGTTATTATCCAAGGACCCTCTTAGCAATGTGATAACTGCCCTGCCCGGCTTTGTGGAAGATGCCGACGTTCAGGCTCGTTTTATTGAAGGGCAAACCGAAAGCGGCGCTCATGTGATTTGCGTTTATGTGCCAAACGGCAATCCGCCGATGAAAGACCCGGCCGATACGTCCAGATTGGCCTATAAGCTTAAATGGATGGCGGCGCTAACGGTGCATATCCAAGGATTGTTGAAAGCGGGCGTTCCGGTTATTTTGGGCGGGGATTTTAACGTCATTGAACGCGACGGCGATGTGTATAATCCCGATTTGTACCGCGACAATGCATTAATGGTACCATCCGTGCGCGCAAAATTTGCCGATTTAAATGCTTTGGCGTTACATAATACAATACGCGCTTTGCACCCCGAAAACGGCCTTTATTCATTTTGGGACTTTCAAATGGGTGCTTGGCGACGCAACCATGGGATGTTATTGGACCATTTGTTTGTTTCCGATGATTTAAAAGCGCATGTAGCCGATGCCGGTATTTTAAAAGAAGTGCGCGGTTGGGAAAAAACGTCCGACCATGTGCCGATTTGGTGCGAATTAAAATAATTTTAAGGTTTATTTTAACCAATTGAAAAAGATACAAGTTTTATTTATTTTTTATGTCGGACACGAAATTCTTAAGCGGCACAAAAGCAAATGAAAATAAAATCATAAAGATAATCATATTTGTTTGCAATGAATTTTGGTCTAAAATAAATTTCGACAGTATGAGGCATATGGCGCTTAATAACCTGCCCCACATGGAATTTATTGATGCGAAAGTTGCCCGCTCGGAAGAAGAAGATTTTTCATGAATATGTGATATGGCGCTGATTAAAAAAGCGACTTGGAATCCTATCATCAAGCATATGAAAACCAACAGCGGTATGCTCACGTAAACGTTTGTCGTATGCGTCAAGGCAATTGCGGCAATAAATGACACAATAAAACCGCCATAGGACAAATAGCCCAATTTTTTAAGTTTCAGTGCTCGAGTCAGTTTATGGGCAAAAAATGACCCCGACGCACGCGCCAAATGATTAATAAAAAACACGACGCCGAATAAAAAAACCGGAACTAATGCAAGTTTCATCAACGGTTGCATGCTCCACATAAAAATTTGATAAGCTGCCGTTAAAAAGCCCGAAAAAATCATTAAGTTTTTAATAGGACGTTGTTTAAATGATTTTCGGATAATGTATGTTAAATCATGACATCTTTGAGGCAGCGTGCGAATTTGTCTTTTAGTTTTAGGCAGTTCGGGCAGCAAAAACAAAAGCATTGTTGACAGTGCCACATATATCATTGTAATTAAAATAACCGTATCGGCACCATATAAGTCAAACAGATAAGCTCCGGCCAACGATGAAACGGACGTGCCCAACGACACATAGAAATACAAACGCCCGTAGCGTTTAAGCATTTTAAGGGTTTTGCCGTTCATTTTCAGCAATTCATAAATATAAGAATCCGCCGTGCCGACAAAGGTCGAAATGACAACGGCATAAAGCGCTTCTCCCAAAAAAATAATCCAATAACTTGGGAAAAAATACAATAGGGCAAACCTTAAAAACAGAAAAGTTCCCGAAAAAATGAGGACTTTTTTCTTGGAATAAATATCAGCCAAATAACCGCAAGGCACATCAAGCAGCAGGCATAACAAAGCACTTAAGCCTTGTAACAAAAAGAAATCGCCGACCGTTATGCCGTATTGTTGATAAAACAAAAACAAGACGGGCAGCAAAAACAAATGGCTGCGCAAAAAAACCGAAAAATTTAACAGTTTTAAGGTACCGGAAAGGGACATTTTATCAAACCTTTACAAGAAATTTTTTTTACTATAAGCAAAAAGAGTTCAAATGTCCAGCCCAAAATCTTAATCAACTATATATAAAAGACCATGGTCGTTATTTTGAACAAGATGCCTTGCTTTTATCGGCAACGCACCTATATGAAGTTATGGAAGTAGCAGTTAAAAAAGGAGGAAATCATGAAAAAAGATAATCAAAAAACAAATTCGGGTAAAAAAACAGATATGGAAATTCCGACTAAAATCAAAACGCAAGAAAACAATACTTTGCATTACACGCGCAATGATACGGACGAAAAGGTCAAAAAAGAAACAGTCAAAACGCTTAACCATTTGTTGGCTGAATTTTTGGATTTAGCTTTGGCAACCAAACAAGCTCACTGGAACATGCGTGGTCCGAATTTCATTGGTGTTCATGAGATGTTAGACCCGTTCAATGAAAAATTATTGGATTATTCAGATATGATTGCCGAACGTATCGTGCAATTAGGCGGCGTGGCGTATGGTACCAGCCAAATTATTCCGGGGGAAACAAATTTAAAACCTTACCCGACAAATATTGTCAACGTGATGGATCATTTGAACGAATTGGCCGACCGTTATGCAGCATTATCCAACAGCGTGCGTAAAGCCATTGATGAAGAATTAGCCGATGAAAGTTCAATCAATATTTTAGAAGATGCATCGGATGATTTGGATAAATACTTGTGGTTTATCGAAGCGCATTTCGGTTAAAATCCGGCCACTAGGAATATTTTATTACACCATAAATAACCCTCTTTAAAAGAGGGTTATTTTTTTAAGCACTTTATAAACGAAGAAAGTGGCATTAAAATGATGCTGCAATACCGGTCATGAATTCACGTTTACGATGAATGTTCGTATCACCATAAAGATGTAAGCGTGTAAAAAGAAAGTAATTGTGATAAAATCTGTAACTGGCCGATGCCGAAAATTTACTGTCAAAGCCTCGATTTTGGGATTTTGTATTTATATATGGCGCATATGAAGCCATTAATCTCAACCGTTCCCACGGGTTAATAATGACACCCATTTCGGGCGTAAAATAAAAATTATGAAAATGGTTATAACGATATCCTAATTTCGGCAAAATATACGGCATCATACCGTTTAAAATTTCATAACCAAAACCAAGCCCTGCTTCAAGTGTCGGGCGCAAATGCGTTTTATCTTGACCTAAATCATTTTCCAGCGAAAATTTAAAATCCTTTGAAAAAACAAATGATTGCGAGGAATCGATGATAGATTTAAGTTTTAAAATATCAATGCTATCGATAAAAAAATGTCCGTTTTTTGGACGGTACAGGGCATTAAAAGTCATAATTTTTGATTCAAGTGCATCATAATAGGCCGGCGATGGGTCAATCATATCCAGGTAAACCGGCATAAAAGAGAGTCCTAAATATGAACCGTTTAAATGTCGATAATAAAGGGCTAACCTTGATGTTCCTTCAATATTTAAAGGATTTTTGATACCTTTTTGCATTTTTTTAGTATAGGAATCAGACGGGATTAACGAGATAGTTTCAATAGCTTTTTGCTCATTTAAATTTCGGATATATCCAAGCGGTGTTTGAAACGGTTTTTGGGAAACCTTTATTTCTGGCTTGGCTATCTGCAACAAATTAACGGATGCTTTGCCGCAATTATGTGAAACAAAGGCATATTGTATGTCTTTTTCTTTAAGTTCCCACAGATGGTTTAATAACTGTTCTTTTTCACTTTCTTCCATTGTGATTTGAAATTCCCATAAGGGGCGTTCTTCATTAAAAACATAGTCTGAAACTTTACGGCTGTAAGGTGATAAAATATAAGTCCCGTCAATATTTCTCAACAAAGCCTTTGTGTAAAATGAGATTGAATTTTCGTCGGGGAATTTGGCAAAAAAACTAAATGCATGTTCCACTCGGCGTCCGTCATTTTCCCCGCTGAGTTTTAAGAACAAATGCCCCATCATGGATGTGGGAGAGGTATTATTTTCAGCGGCAAAAACTAAAGAAACTGATTGCGCCAGAACTTTTTGGCGAAACTCATTATATTGTTTGCATTCGGGTTTAGGCAAATCTGACACAGACAAATTTAATTGTTTTTGCAAATAGGAAAACCTAGCCGGAAAACGGCACAGGGCATGAGAATCATCAAGCACGTCTTTTTTATAAAATGATTGAATTGTTGCTGCCAATTCAGCTTCAGGATTATGATAACCATCCGGGGATAAAAAGAAAGGGCTACCCTTTTCAACCAAACTGGTACCACCTTCATAATGCAATAAACGTTTAAAAGTATTGTCTTGCGCCAAGTTCAGCTGCTCAGCCNNAAGCAGGAGAGGCAAAAGCACAAATTGGTATTAAGTTTAAAACAAAACAAGCGATAAGAAAAAATCGCATTATGAATGGCAATTTGGTTTCTTTTTAAGATTGACCATGATATCGTCATCATAGTCCCACAACGTACCGGAGGCTGAATCCGTTGTCGTTCCGGAAAGGCCGGTCAGCCCGAAAAATATGTTCAAAACAACCCATTTGTTTAATTTTCGGGCTGACGTGGTTGTCGTATTTTCATAGCATTGATTATCTTTGACATTTATAACCAAATCTTCCGAAGAACGCTCGACAACAACCGCCGCAGGAATTTGAACATATTGTTCCCCCTTCACATTCATAACTTGAGCATTCACGGTTTCATTGGTATTCGTTGAAATATTAACGGTTTTACGGCTGCTGCTGAAAAGTGTGCCACAACCTGCAAGAGTCAGTATCAGTGCACACATAAAAATGTGAAGAAGAATTTTATTCATAGGATATCCATTCGTTTAGGGGGTTAAACTTTTTGCTATTTTAGGCAAAGTAAATAAATTGTCAACAAAAAACTGAAAATAATGGCTTAAAATAACGTTCTTACCCCCTTCCCCCATTTTTAGGAGTTACAGATAAAAACCCTCTTTAAAAGAGAGTTCATTAATATCCGTAAAAGGAAATCATCGCGTAATTTGTAAACAAGGGGGCATTTGTGCACGTTTAAAGGCACTGCCTTGATAACGGGATATAACTTGTTTAACCAACGGTGCATCATATCCTTTTTGAATAATTTGGCCCATAGATTGTTTGCCTTCAATATAGGAGGATAAAATACTGTCCAACTTATCATACGGCGGCAAAGAATCTTCATCTTTTTGTCCCGGAGATAATTCGNNCTTTCGGCGCTCGGCGCACGGGTGATGACTTCTTGGGGTAAGAAATTGCCGTATTTTTCATTCAGCCATTTGCCCAACTCATATACTTCGGTTTTATATAAATCGCCAATCGGGCTTAAGCCCCCGACCGTATCGCCGTATAACGTGCAATATCCCATGGCGCTTTCGGATTTATTCCCACAGGCCAACACCAAATAGCCGTATTGGTTTGCATGCGTCATTAATTTCAATCCGCGCAAGCGCGCTTGCAAATTTTCGCGCGTGATTTTTCTGGGTTCCGCGCCGAATTCTTCACGCGCTTTTTTCATTTCCAATCCAACTTCTTCATCAATGTCCAAAACGCGGTAAGAAAACCCGTGCCGCTTTTGAAGCTTGTCGGCAATTGTTAAACTCAAATCCGATGTATGTTCGGTTTTCATCATCAAAGCGTGCACTTTGTCACGGCCCAAAGCTTCGGTTGCCAGCACGACGACAAGAGCCGAATCCATACCGCCCGACAATCCCAATAAGACACCGTTCAAATGTGTACTTTCATAGTATTTTTTTAAGCCTGTTTTTAATTGTTCCCAAATTTTTTCCATTTTATTTTCCTTTGTAACTTTTATCCAAAAAGATTTTTTTAAGGGGCAATCTGTGCGCATTTTTGTTTGGCCCTCCTTGCCCCTTAAAAGCGCTTAAGCCGCCCGCCAATTGGCGCGGTATTGTTCGCATTTGGCTTTGCGCACGGCAATTTCGGCCAATTTGCTTTCCAATACTTTTTCGCGTTTGGCAAATAAGTCTTTCTCTAACCCTACTCCATAAAAATGCGGCTCATGCAAATTTTTATAGGCAGGGTCGAGCATTGCGATATTGGACTTAATATTCGCACGAATTTGCGTCAAAGGCTGTTCAATGTCTTCCGATATGACTTGACCGTTTCGAACCACTGGCTTTAAAACGCTGTAAGCTTTTGTCCCTTTGGGAAATAAGCTTTTCGAATACGGGTCGTTGCGCAAAATGGAATCAATATCGCGTATCAAGAGACCGTTTTCGACATATACTTCGCCTTTGGGTACCAAAATATCGCCACCGAAATACCCGTCATTATTGATAATACGAATAATATATTTGGCATATGGGTCTGTGCGTTTGCCTTCGGAACCTTTAGCCGTTACGACTTTCATCACGGGGCGGCCGTCAAATTCGACCGTTTTAAAAACAGCGCCGGCAGAATCGGCAGGAATGGCTAATTTTGACCCCATCGCAATGACGTCATAGGCAGCGCCCGAGCGAATCATATTTTCAATTGATACTTCATCCAAATCGTTTGAAGCAACCAATTGTACATTTTTCATGCCGGCTTCATCCAGCAAATCGCGCGCAACTTTATGCCAATAGACCAAATCGCCCGAATCAATGCGCATGCCGTCCAATGGCATACCACTGTCAAGGCTCGCTTGAATAGCTTCAATAATGCCGCAATAGGTATCGGTCGTATCCACCAACACTATGCGTGCGCCGTTTGTCGTTGTAATATAGGTATTATACGCATCATATTCAGTTTTAAATGATTGAACAAAAGAATGCGCCATTGTTCCGCTATCCGGAATACCGAAAATCGCAGCCGCCAATTCGTTTGATGTCCCTGCGAAACCGCCGAGATATGCCGACCGCGCCACACCCAAACCGCCGATATCCATACATCGGCGCAGAGCAAATTCAAGTACCGGGCGTTCTACACCGTCCACGTGAGCCGCTCGCACGATACGATTAGCTTTTGTGGTTAAAGTGCTTGAGCTGTTAATCACATTCAAAATCATCGCTTCCATCATTTCAACTTGCCAACAAGGTCCCGAAACGCTTAAAATCGGCTCATTCGGAAAAGCTAAGTCACCCTCTGCAATACCGTCGATGTTGACTTCAAGTTTCATATTTTTGAAAAAGTCCAAGAATTCATCATCGAACAACCGCCTGCCAA
>DLOI01000064.1:9459-12535 GCA_002477185.1 Alphaproteobacteria bacterium UBA7488
ATTTTGCGAATAAACGCTTCGGATGTTTTATGGACGGCGTCCATGCCGGTTTTATGCCACACATAGCCCATTGTGATATGGTACATATCGCACAAAAAGGGGTCACCGTTTTTGAGCATGCGCATATATTCGCCCGCAAAATAATCTTGCGCTTTTTTTAATTCTTTATTGAATTTTTTAAATGCATCAATTTTTGTCATGGTTAGTCCCTTTCAATGCATCCTTTGGCATACACATTTGTAAAAATATTTTTCGAATCGGCAATTTTTAATTGCCCGCGTGTGATTAATTTTTGATAGTACGGCGTTTGAACAACCGCATCCATATCTTTAGCCAATCCTTTCGTTAAATCACGCAAAACAACGACATTCGCTCCTTTTTGAAGCAATCCGTCAATAGCCTGAATCACGCAAATATCGCTGCAAACACCCGCGACATAAAATGTCGTGTTTTTTAAATCTTCCTTTAAAGTCGGGTATTGGTGTTCTTCCGCCCACAAGTTAGTGGTAGCTTTTATAAATGGACGCACGAGTTTACCCTGAGGGAAGGTAATGGGTACTTGCCAACCGTCCGTCCTGTAAATGCAATGCGGCGGGTAGGATTTTGCTTCTTCGGTTTGGTTATAGGATTCTTCAAAATGGGTGTCATAAGTCACCCAGTATTCATCAAACCGCGTAGCTGTTCTATCAACAAATTTTTGCGTTTTTTGGATGAGGTTCGGTGCATTCACCGTTAATTTGCCGTTTGGCAAAATAAAATCATTTTGTAAATCAATCAGAGCGAAAATATTTTTCATATCATTTCCTTTTCGGCTATTGCCTTAAGGTTTATATGAATATCGCGTATTGTTTTTTTCATCATATGCACCTTGAGGCTAAGGTTAAACAAATGCCTTTTCTCTATAAGCCCTTCAGAGAACTAAGGCCCTATCTTATTTTATATAGTTACACAATTCCTTTCTTTCTATAAAAATGGTCTTCAAGCAGGTGGTGGTTTTCGGGATTAATGAAATTTTTCCATCTGTTATCTTTGAATTTAAGCATATCTCGAATCATCGTGCCGGTAACAAACGGCATATCGGGTGATGTCCTGTCAATAATTTCAATATTATCAAATGCATGTTTGAACCAATGCGCATCATAATCGGAACCCGCGTAATAAACATCGGGTTTGCCAATGTCGGGCATTGTTTCATGCATAAAATCCAACACATAATCTGCCCATTCGGCCGGGTTATTAATATCGTATAATCCGATAATTTTCAAACGGTCGTAGTCTTCGGTACGGTTACGGTAAATATTTTGAATCATTTTTTTGCGCGTCGTATAATTAAGCGGGTTTTTACTTGTCCCATGTTCTTGGATAGATCCCAGCAATACCGTCACACGGTCGCAATCTTCCAACATTTTATTAATCACTTTTTCATGACCGATGTGAAAGGGTTGCGCGCGCATAACCGTTAAACCGTGTTTATATTTTCTTGGCATAAAAAAAACTCCTTTTCTAAGTTGAAGGAGCCTGTCAGATACAAATAACGTATATATGTCATGAACCGGCTCGTTCTTACCTCTTCCCACCCATTTGCCCTTCGGATGCGGAAGATAATTTCAGGATATACCCAAAGAACATAACCGTCAACACATTTTTTAAATATTATTTTTTTGAATGGTTTTCAAACCACACGAATGTGTTTTCACATAAGGTATTACGGGCATCGGGTTCGGTAAAATTATGGTCGGTTTCGTATGCTTGAATTTCATGATAGGGGACATGTCGGAATTGCAAGCCTCAGCCNNAAATCGCCGTATTTGCTGTTGCGTTTAAAGTTAAAATTCGTCAAATTAATTTGTACGGGGCACGCAATTTCGTTGGCCGCCGCGCCGACCGTTTCTTCTGTCAAAGCTAATCCCTCTTCCACAATCGCCTGCCCCACCTTGTGATATTGTCCGTCATTCCAATCCAAATAAAGTGCACCGCCTTCTTTAATCAAAGCACCGGAGCGAAAGGCATTGGGCAAGAATGTAGCATCCCGCAGGCTTATGGCTGAGGCTTGCAATTCCGACATGGCAATCGTGAGGCCCCCATAGCTGTGCCCGACCAGAAAAATGTCATCAAATTTATCTTTGAAATGGGCAAAAACATCTTGCACATCTGCGATATGGCGTTTTAGTGTAACACCATCGTACAAAGCTCGGGGTCGGCAATGGTCTTTAATTTCATCCGAATACAGGTTGATTAAAAAGCAATCATACCCTTTGTCCAAGAAAAATTCTTGCCCGCGTTTGCAAATGCCTTGCATATAATTTGCCGTTAATCCGTGAACGAAAATAACCAACTTTTTGCCATTGCTTGGGTAAAAGCTGCCGTAAATGGTCATGCCGTCGCGCGCTTTGATTTTCAAATTTTCAGATATTTTTTTAAAACTTATCATTTATATCCTTCCTTAACCTCTTAAAAAACTATAATTATTTTTCTTTATCACTTTTGAAACACACATTCAACATATAAATAAAAAATTTCAGATTTACAATTATCTAAAAATGATAATACAATAAAATGATTCAAAATATAATGTCTTTAAGCAAATTCACAAAATTGATATACGGATATGAATTTTTTAATTCATTTCTTGTTATTTATCCGCTCTATGCCATTATGTTCCAAAATAATGGCATGAATGATACGCAAATATCATTGCTGTTGATTTTTTGGTCTGTCAGCGTTTTAGTCTTTCAAGCGCCCGTCAGTTTTTTTTGCAATCGTTATTTTTTGTATAAATCCATGGTCATATATGGCCAATTTTTAAAAGCTTTATGTTTTTATGTGTGGATAGCGTGGCCTAACTTTTGGGGTTATTTGTTGGGGTTTGCCCTATGGGGCATTCAATGGTCGATTTATAACACGGCGTTTGAAGCTTTGGTTTATGAAGAATTAAAAGCGCGCAACAAACAATCCTTGTACGTTAAAATTTGCGGACGAAAACATGCGGCAAATACGGTTGGCTACCTGCTGTCAGGTTTAGGGTCATTTCTTATTTCTTTAGGATATGAAATGATTACCTATATCAGCATAGCCA
>DLOI01000096.1:0-1218 GCA_002477185.1 Alphaproteobacteria bacterium UBA7488
ATGCATATTGCCGCCGCCGCTCCGAAATTCCAAACGATTGAATCGGTTGACCCGAAGGTGTTGGAACATGAAAAAGGCATTTATGCCGAACAAGCCAAAAATTCAGGCAAACCCGCCAATATCGTTGAAAAAATGATTGAAGGCCGTGTCCGCAAATACTATGAAGAAGTCGTTTTGATGGAACAAGCTTTCATCATGGACCCGGACAAAAAGGTCAAAGACGTGATTGCCGACGCTGCCAAAGCTGCCGGTACTGAAATCACGCTGAAAGGTTATGTCCGTTATAACCTTGGCGAAGGTTTGGAAAAGAAAGAAGAAGATTTCGCTGCCGAAGTGGCCAAACAAATCGGCGGCTAAACTTTCCAATCGGCTTAAAATGGAAATAATGGGTTAAACCGTTTATTCCGTGCTGGCAACGCCCGTGTGAGAATGCGGGCGTTTTTCTTAAAACGTCGGTGTAGCGCAGCCATATTTTGTAAAACTTTGGTACTGTACTTCGCAACGCATATCGCTTCAAACAAAACCGTCAAAAGAAAAGGGTTGATTTTTCCGCCGAAAAATGTATTATGTAGTCAAACAATATTAATCAAGAACAAAAGGAAAAAATATGGATTACAGCGCAATTAAAGCAGATTTAACAGCCAGATTTTTAAAAACCGAAGAGTCTTTGAAACGCGATTTTGCCGGCCTGCGCACGGGCCGTGCCAGCACGGGTTTGCTTGACCCCGTTATGGTCGAAGCTTATGGCGCCCGCGTACCGCTGAACCAAGTTGGGAACGTAACGGTATCCGAAGCGCGCATGTTGGCTGTGCAAGTGTGGGACAGAGGGTTGATTAAGGCTGTTGAAAAAGGCATTGTCGAGGCAGGTTTGGGTTTAAACCCGATGAATGACGGCCAAACGATTCGCATCCCGATTCCGCCGTTATCCGAAGAACGCCGCATTGAGCTGACAAAAATTGCCGGCCAATACACCGAAGCGGCACGCGTATCTGTACGCCATATCCGCCGCGATGCGTTGGATGCAATTAAGGCGTTGAAGGATGCCAACGAAATTTCCGAAGATGACCAAAGCCGTTATGAAAAGGAAATCCAAACGTTAACCGACAACGCAATTAAAACGTTGGATGAACATTTAAAAGCCAAAGAAGTTGAAATTAAACAAGTATAAGAGTCCCCTTATGAATATACCGAACCATGTTGCCATTATCATGGATGGCA
>DLOI01000096.1:1246-3076 GCA_002477185.1 Alphaproteobacteria bacterium UBA7488
GCCATAAAGCAGGCGCCGAAACGCTTAAAAAAGTTTTAAAACAGTTAAAAAAACGTGGCGTCAAATATGTGACGTTGTATGCTTTTTCATCGGAAAATTGGGGGCGCCCGAAGGAGGAAGTCGACACGTTGGTCGGGTTATTTCGCGATTATTTGAAAAATGATATTGAACAATTGCATAAAGAAAACACCCGCGTTTCGTTTATCGGCAACCGCTATAAATTCCCCGAAGATATCGTTTTGAAAATGAATGAGATTGAAGCCAAAACGGCGTTGCATACCGATTTTCATGTCGTATTGGCGCTCAGCTATGGCGCGCGCGACGATATTATCGATGCGGTCAAACGCATTGCCGGCGACGTGGTTGACCACCGTTTGACAATTTCGTCCATTAATCATAAAATTTTTGCCGATGCTTTGTCAACGCGGACATTGCCCGACCCGGATTTGGTTATCCGTACCAGCGGCGAAGAACGCTTAAGCAACTTTTTATTATGGGAAGTCGCCTATGCTGAATTTTATTGGGTGGACGTGATGTGGCCCGATTTTGATGAAAAGCAAGTCGATAAAGCTTTGGAAGCCTATGCCGCACGCAAACGCCGTTTCGGAAAAGTTTAACACCTGAAATCAACCGTGCCCTTTTATTGTTTGACAAAGCAATTACTTTGTTTGTAAAATAACATATTATTGTGTTATTTTGTGATGGGAGGATGCCATGGAACTTTTAATTGTTGTTTTACTCATTTTAGCCTTTTTTACTTTGAAAACGTCGATTGTCGTCGTGCGCCAAGGGTATGAATACACTGTTGAGTCTTTCGGCCGTTTTACGCGCTCGCTTTCGCCCGGATTGCATATTTTAATCCCCGTTATTGAACATGTTGGCGCTAAGTTAAACCGCATGGAACAAGTATTGGATGTGCCGAGCCAAGAGGTTATTACCAAAGACAACGCCATGGTACGTGTGGACGGCGTGTTGTTCTTTCAAATCCAAGATGCGGTCAACGCCGCCTATCAAGTCCGCGATTTGCACAGCGCCATTTTAAATTTGATTATGACCAATATCCGTACCGTTATCGGGTCGATGGAAATTGACGAGTTGTTGTCTCAACGCGACGCGATTAACCATAAATTGTTGGCCGTGGTGGACGAAGCGACAATCCCTTGGGGCGTTAAAGTAACACGCGTCGAAATCAAAGACATTACGCCGCCCAGAGATTTAATTGATTCAATGGCGCGCCAAATGAAAGCGGAACGTGAAAAACGCGCTAACATTTTGGAAGCCGAAGGGCTCCGCCAAGCCGAAATTTTACAGGCGGTNNNTATTTTGCAAGCCGAAGGTAAACGCGAAGCAGCATTTAAAGAGGCCGAAGCACGCGAACGCCTCGCCAAAGCCGAAGCCAATGCTACCGCTTTTGTGTCAACGGCTATTAATGAAGGCAATATGCAAGCCATCAATTACTTTTTGGGACAAAAATATATCGAAGCATTACAAGGCATTATTGCTTCACCCAACCAAAAATTGTTGATGTTGCCGTTGGAAACCACGAATGTGATGGGGTCGATTGCCGGCATTGCCGAAATTGCCAAAGATGTGTTAAAACCTGTCGCGCCCGAGGGCAAAAAACACCCCAAAGCGCCCCATGAAAAAAAATAGGAGGTTATCATGAGCAACCTTGAATGGTTAATTGTCGGTTTAGCCTTAGTTTTATTGGAACTTTTCGTGCCCGGAACCTATTTGATTTGGTTTGGATTTGCCGGCTTATTGGTTGCCGTCTTGACCAGCTTTTTTGCGTGGTCATTGGTGATGCAAGTCGTCATTTTTACCCTTTTT
>DLOI01000096.1:3116-3411 GCA_002477185.1 Alphaproteobacteria bacterium UBA7488
ACCAAAGCCCCGTCCAATTTTGAATACCGCCACTTAAACGATTTCGCTTCCCAATATATCGGCAAAAAATACATGTTGGAAGAAGACGTCATCGACAACCGTTCCAAAGTCCGTGTCGGCGATACTGTTTGGATTGCCTCGTGTGCCGAACCTTTAAAAAAAGGTCAGACGGTGGAGGTTGTGGGGGTTCTTCGCGGTGTCATCCTTGAGGTAAAATCCGTATAATGCCTCATTAACTGCGTCATTTTTTCGCTTGTGTACTAGTTGTACACAGCGCTTAAAATGACTTGTTCCT
>DLOI01000069.1 GCA_002477185.1 Alphaproteobacteria bacterium UBA7488
GCGAGACTTATTATAACACCGCTGTTTCTGTAATGATATGCGAGATCACGGGTCACTTTGTCAAGTGCGGATTTGCTGGCGGAATAAGGCGCTTGCTGAGGTTCGTGGTCGATGTCGCTGGATGTGTTGATTATTCTGCCAAAACCACGTTCCAGCATCTTTGGTAAAAAGTGATAACAAATCATCATAGGTGCGATCGTATTTATCCTGAAGCTGGTTTCAAATTCAGAAACAGGAGTATCAAAAATTTCACTTCTGTAGGTCGTCTGGAGTCCTGCATTATTGAAAACCACGTCTATCTGAACGCCGATGCTGTCTATTTCAGCAAGCATTTTTTCAACCTGCGGCATATCGTCAAGTTCTGCACCAACAACGTATGCTTCAACGCCAAATTTTTTTACTTCATCGAGAACCTGCTGACAATGCTCCGCACTTCTGCTGTGCAGCACAAGATTACATCCATGCTCCGCCATTGCTATGGCAACAAGTCTGCCTAATCCTCTGCTTGCACCGGTAATAAGCGCCCATTTTCCTTTTAAATCTAACATTTTTTCTCCTTTTAGTTGATTCGGTGTGTAGTTTAGCATCAAAGGACAAAAAAATCAAGCGCACACTAAAATTTGTCATATTGTTGTCATTATCCAGGCGGCATAGCGAACTCCTTATGTGTAAAAAAATATTGACAAAATATATTTTTAGACATAGAATGTTTCCAATATTTCAAATTTCATCCTGGAAGGAATTTGAATGCCTTAGGTGACCAATTAACCCCTAAAATTGTAACAGAAGGATTTAGAAATGACCGATTTCATTTTTACCCCCGCCGAAAAAATGTTGTTTCATCGCATGAAAACCGGCAATTATCATTTAATCGAACAATTGTTAATCACCCAAAAAGTAAATGTAAACGTTCGTGGCGGCAATGTGACGCCCATGCAATATTTGATGGATTTTTTAACTCCCTTCCCTCAAAAGTTAAATGGCCAAAGTAAAAAAAATTATGAAAAACAGCTACAAACCGCTGCGTATAAAATGCTTAATGAAGTGTGTATTTTTGAACTCTTGGTCAACCATGGTTTGGATTTGACAACTAAGGATAGAGACGGTCATTGTTATTTAACAACTGTCGCCCAAAAAGGGCGCCTTGACATGATTGAGGCCTTTGTAAAAGCCGGGATGCCATTGAGTTCACACGACATCCAAATGGCGCGTAAAGCTGCCGCACAAAATCATTATACGAAAGTCGAAAAGTATTTGGTTAATTTAAAAGAATTTATGTTCGGCTCCAAAAAAGGAGCAAAACTACCCGAAACATTCAGAGTTTTGTGGGCTGCCGGAGCTGTACTTAAAGGAAATTCAGCGGTGCATTTATCAAGTCACACGTCAAAAACCGCACGCGTGAAATTTTGGGCACCAAAAAAACAAACCGGCAGATAAAATTAATCGTATAAAATATTAGATACACAATAAAAGGGGCATTTTTAAGATTCCCCTTTTATTTATTGCTTTTCAACTTATAATTGCTCGCCTTATTTGTACATTACATGAAAAAATGGCACCCTCTCATAAAATGGGTTTATAAGCTGTGGATAGCCCATGTGTTTGCAGTACAATTAAAATATGCTGGATGCTTTCGTCACATCCTCGTGCGCCATGGTACAATTTTCAAAATAATAATAATCGTTATCAATTATTTCCCCGGGCAATTCTTCTAACCCTCCATTGCCACCACCTGCGCCGGATGTTCCGCGAACAAATGTACAGGTCATTGTATTGGCAAAAAGAGTATTGGAATTGTTGACATGGTTAATCACATCATTTAATGTGTTCATGATTACGCCGGACATATCGCCGCTGACAAAGGTAATATGTGTTGCCGATTTATCTATGCTTGCAAACACCAAACCACTGGATAAGAGCGTATCGCTGACAGAAGCAATTCTGACAATCGCACCGTTTGAATTGTGGAAAATGACATTTATTGTTTGCCCCGTCGGTTGATATGAGCTGCACAATTTGATTTTTCCGGGATCTGATTCGCCCATAACCGGACATAACGGAATGTTCAGACACCTGCCCTTACATAATTCACATGTATTTACAGATGTTTCACAATACCCTTTCGTATCTAAAGGACAATCGGCATTCGTAAAACATTCGACACATTTTTTTTGTTGTGTGTCGCACAAAAGGTTGCCTTCGCAGTCCTCATCTTGCAAGCAATCGACGCATTTAGGTACTGATGTATCACACACCTGAGCATTTGGGCAATCATCATTTGTTATGCAAACAACGCACTTTCCCGTTTCGGCATTGCAAACTTCACCATCCGGACAGCCTTTATCAACGCACGACGAACAAACATTATTTTCACACGTGCCGATATTACAATCAAAATCAGACACACACTCGACACACTTGTTTATGGATATATCACAAACTTCGTTCGTCGGGCAATCCCAATTGCCTTTGCATTCCACACAAATACCGTTTTGGCAAAGAGCAGATTGGCAATCTTCATTTTCATCACAGTTATCCCCATCGTCCTTGCCCGTTAGTTGAGCAGTCGCCGCATCTATAACAAAGAAGTATTGCATTTTATTATCCGTTGAATGACATACGGCTGTATCAGAATCAAAAACAACATCATTGACTTCGATTTTATAAGGCATTGAAAATCCCATATCCAACATTTTTTCACACACGGATTTGGAAATATCGGCGACAGTAATGGAAAACGGTTGGCGTTTTTGCCCTTCATAATCTATTTGTGCCAACGTCAAATCATAGAAAATGGGTTTGCCGTTATGCGCCACTGATTTCCATTCGGAACCGACAAACATTTTATCATGGTGGAGTGTATTGTATATGACATCGGCCGCACGGGAACGGATTTCGTTGACCGTTTCATTCGCGTGATATTTATCAACAGCATAGGTAAAACCAAATAGTACCGCTAAACTTAACAACCCGATAACAAACAAAACGCCGAGCATTTCGGTCATTGTCCGACCGGATTGAATAGAAACAAATAATTTTTTCATAATGACTCCTCACACTAAATAAATCACATCATAAGGAGTATAAAGGGGAAAGTATTAATTTTCAGTTACTTCTTGCCATTATTATAGTGAGCAAGGATACGTTGCTTATCACGATTCCAATCGCGCTCTTTAATTGTTTCACGCTTATCGGCCATGTTTTGGCCTTGAGCCAGACCAATTCTGACTTTGGCAATGCCGCGGTCATTAAAATAAATTTCCAGCGGGACAAGGGTTTTACCCTTCTTAGCCACCTCGCCCATTAAACGGTTTAATTCTTTGCGCTTTAACAATAATTTGCGCGGACGACCCGCAACATGCTGGACAAAGCCGCCCTTTGTGGCATTATCTTCCAAAATATGGGCATTGACCAAAAACAATTCGCCATTATCAACGGTCGCATAACTTTCGGATATCGTTGCACGCCCTGCCCGCAATGATTTGACTTCGCCGCCGGTTAGCATGATACCCGCCTCAAACGTTTCCAAAATGGTGTAATTGAAGCGCGCTTTTTTATTGTTGGCAACACTGCCCGTTGAAATGAGTGTTTTATTCATAAGTGGCGTTATACCTTAAAATTCCTAATTTGTCAACGCATTCAATCCAACAGGCAAATTACAAGAAATAATTCATCAGCGGCATTAAAATTTCGCGCGTTTTTTGTTTTAATTGCGGAAAAACGTCAATCAAGATTTGCTTATGATAACTGCGCAGCCAATTTTTTTCATCCGTGGTTAACATATCAAAATCCACCAAACGCCCGTCAAATGGAATAAATGTCAAGTTTTCAAAAGCCAACTCGCCTTTTCCGTAAGGGATGGACAACAACATATTTTCCAAACGGATGCCAAAACCGTTTTCAACATCATAAACAGCCGGTTCATTGGAAAATACCATGTTTGCATAAAGCGGTGTTTTGCTGCGTTCATGTATGGTCGGCGGCGATTCGTGTACAGATAAAAACATGCCGATGCCGTGCCCCGTTGCATGATAATAATCAGCGCCGTCCTCACGCAAAAATTGATGCGCTTTTTTGTCTATTACAGCCGGCGTATCTCCCACTTTAACCGTACTGGCCGCCAAAGCAATATGCCCCTTTAAAACCTCGGTATAACGGCGTTTCATTAATTTTGACGGTGCATTTATGGCGATTGTCCGCGTCATGTCGGTTGTTCCGTTTAAATATTGGCCGCCCGTATCCACCAACAACATCGGATAGGCATTGATATTGACCGACGATTTCATATCTGCATGGTAATGGGCCAACGCCGCATGCGGACCGCTTGCCACAATCGCATCAAAGCTGTCGGCAATATAAAGCGGATTTTTTTTGCGCAACCGGACTAATTCCATCGCGCACGTTAATTCGGTTGCCGTATCTTTATGTGTTTCGACATACGCCAAAAATTCACAAATAACCGCGCTTTCAAACAGACAAGCTTCTTTAATATTTTCAATTTCAATCGGGTTTTTTATGGATTTGAGCCCGGCCACCGGGTCGGGTTTATTGACCACGTGTGCGATTTTCCCCCATCTGGCATATAAATCATACGGGAACGAACGAAAATCCGTCATGACCCGTTTGCCCATTAAATCGTCCAACACTTTTGTCGTGAGTTTTTCATAAGTCCCGTCGGCAAAAACGACACCGCGTTCCAAATAAATCGGCACCTGCGGATTTGAAAAACCGCGTTTGTTCAACAACCATGACACCGATTCGGCCGACCCCAAAATCACAGCGTCCATATTGGCATCTATTACTTTTTGAGCGACTTGGCGAATTTTTTCCTCTGAAGAAAGTCCCGCATATTCAAGCGGGTAATTCATCGTTTTCGGTTTTACGGGCGCCGGGCGGTCAACCCAAAACGATTCGACGGGGGAACGGAAAATCGGCACCAACGTGATATTTAAACCTTTCAGTTGGTCTTGCACATATTCAATCCATGCGGTCGAATGGCTTTTGGCGTAAAAAGCGATTTTCTTGCCCTTTAAATGTTCTTTGGCCCAATCAACACCCATGTTCATATTGCTTTCGACCACGGTAAAATCGGATTGTTGGCGGGCTTGTTCCGTATAGCGCGAATCGGTAAACAACATTTTATCGTTTTGCGTAATAATTGCTTCGCCTGCAGACCCCGAAAAACCCGTTACGGCCTTTAATTTTTCTTTATCAGGCGTTAAGTATTCATTTAAAAATTCGTCGGCATGGTTGACAACCGCGGCATCATAGCCGTTTTGTTTCAACCAGTTCCTAATTTTTTCCAACAACAAGGGTTGTCCATCCTTTCACATGATACTTTTTGATGAATTTCAATCCCAAATCCGTGTGCGCTTTTAATACGTCGTCTTCTTGGTCGTAAATAAAGCCCGACAAGATAGCGATACCACCCGCATTTAAATGCGCATTTAAATCTTTTGCCATCGCAATCAACGGATTGGCCAAGATATTGCACAAAATTAAATCATAACTTTTTTCCACCTTTTGATAGCCGTCGCTTTCCCAAACCGTTATCAGATTTTGCAAAGAATTTTCTTTGGCGCTGTTCGAAGTGACCCATACCGATTCGGGGTCAATATCGACAGCATCCACCTTTTTCAGATAGGTTTTTGCATATGCCATTGCAAGAATACCCGACCCGCACCCGACATCCAACACCGATTCGGGTTTGAATTTTTTCGTAATGTGTTCCATAGCTTTCAAACACCCTTGCGTTGTTTGATGTTCGCCTGACCCAAACGCTGTTGCCGCATCAATTAAAAGGGATATTTTATCAGCCGGCGGCGTTTCTTTGACGTGAGAGCCATAAATATAATACTTGCCGATAATCACCGGCGGGAAGCTGATAAGACTTTCTTTCAACCAATTTTTATGTGGCATGGGTGTGATTTGATACTTCGGCATTTTGATTTTCATCGTTTCGGCGGCAAATTTCATGGCGCCGGCAACTTCATCCGAATCGGGTTGTTCTTCAAAAATGGCTTGTACTTCCCATTTTCCTTTATCTTTTCCCTTTTCAATTTGGCGCGTTAATAAGGCGGATGCTAATCCTTCCAATGCCATTTCAAAAACGGGTACGGCCGATTCGGGTACCAAAAATTTCATATCATAATTATCATAACAGGGGTTTTTATCGTATAACATGTTTATTCTCCTTTTGCGTCATTGTTGCAAAAACACAAAGAAAAATCAAGAACATTTGCAATAAACAATCTCGTTTCGCTTTAAAATATTTATTTCTTAACCCCTCTAGAAAAATTTACGTTATTTTAACACACAATAATTGCCGTCAAGCTTGCGTTCATTGGGGCATTCGTAGCACGCGTCAGTCA
>DLOI01000012.1:0-1753 GCA_002477185.1 Alphaproteobacteria bacterium UBA7488
TGGCGCAAAAATTCGCGCAACAAAGGCGCATTCACCGATCCGCTGGTATCCAATAAAACTTGTGTTTCGGCGCGTTCTTCATCTTCCAAAGTTTCAACGCGCGCTATATAATCGTTGTCGGCATTTGAACGGCGGTACGACCAACGATCTTGTTCGTCATCCAATGTTTTTTTCAAAACTTTTTTCCAATCCAAAACGCTTGTTGATTCGCCCACGTCGCCGTATGATTCCGCGCGGCAAGCCGACAAATGTTCCTTCTTTTTTTGCTCCAACATTTCGCGGATTTGGTTTGCCATTTCACGGCGCTGGTGACGGTTTAATTGCGCAAAATGTTTTTCAAAATTATCGTTTAAGTTGTCTGTTTTATCGAATTCATCTTTTGGGTTGTCTATGTCTTTAGAGTCATCCGTTTGGGCGGTCTCGTCTTCACAATGGGTTTTGTCTGCTTTGTCTTGAGGGGACATGTGCTTGACATCGGCCGTTTGTTCTTTGTCGTTTTCCTTATCGGCCCACTCTACCGCCTTTTTCCACAAATCGTGCGAATCGTGTCCAACAAAGTCGTTTTCATCGTCAAAATCGTCCTTGGTACCTGTATCGCTTTGCCCAGAGGCGGTATCATCATTGGTGTTTGTATTGCTTTGTTCCGTGTCAGTATCATCATCGGCATTTGCGTCGCTTTGTCCCGCGCCGTTGTCATCATTAGCATCCGTATCATGTTGCCGTGCGGCTTTGTCATCATTGGCATTAGAATCGTTTTGTCCGGCATCATGAACATCATCGGGGTTTGTATTATTGTCGGAAGAACTTTTGCCGTCATCTGCGGGCTTGTCATCCGCTTTGTTTTGTGAATCGTTTTTGCATTGTTCCGGTTCATTTTGCGATTTTTCGCCGCTCTCCCTCTGTTGGCTGTTTGCGTTGTTTTGGCTGTCGGCGTTATGATTACCTTGTTGGTTTTTTCCGCCACCTTGTTGCTGTGCGTTTTTCTTTTTTTCTTCGCGTTCTTTTAATAACTGTTCATACATTTCTTCGGCGCTTTTATTCAACGCCTCTGCCTTATCGACACCGTCGTCCACCAACGGCAAGTTTTCGCTTTTTAAAATCTGATTGATGACGGCGTCGGTGGCCGTATTCCATAACGTATGGTTTTTGCCTTTGCTGCGCAAAACGTGGTCAAAGGCGACATGCAAAATTTCATGCGCGGTGACGAAAACTTTTTCTTCATCGCTAAGCGTTGCAAAAAATCGAGGGGAATAATAAACGTTTTTATTATCGGTGTCGGCGGTGCGGACTTTATCATCTGGGATAAATTTAAGTTTGGACATCGTCACGCCCAGCAGCGGAAATTTGCGCAACGTTTTATCCAAGATATATTTAAAATCTTCATCGGGCGCGGAAGCTTTTTTTAACGTTTCAAACATGTTTTCCCCATTTTTTTTAAGCGCCGGCGGTGTAGCTATTTCACTGTCCAAGACAAAGACACAGCCTTAATTTTATCCGAAATATTTTCCAAGTGCCTGACCGGCATAACGATTTGAACATGCGGCGGCAATTTATAAAGCCCCGCACGCCGGTCTTTTAATAACGGTAAAAATTTATGTTGTATACCCGTCGGCAATGTGTCCAACGCGTCAATTACCAAATAACAAAACGCGCCGTTTTCGGTTTTTTGTGCCGTTTCTTGCATCCAGGGTGGCGTATACGCATTTGACTTATGCAAATCGGCCTCAAGAATGGATGCGTCAATTGTGACGGC
>DLOI01000012.1:1798-2350 GCA_002477185.1 Alphaproteobacteria bacterium UBA7488
TATCCGAATCGGATTGTGACACCGTGCCGATAATCAACGGTGTCGTGCGATTGTTTTTTAAAACTTGGCGTAATTTTAACAGCTCGGTTTGTGTCATGACCTCCCCCCTTTCGCGCGCAAAGCGCCCATTAACAAAGCCCGTTCTTCATCTTTGCCCGCCCAAACCGAATCGAACGTTTCTTGGTATTCGGGACCTAAATTTTGACCGATAAAATCGCGCACTTTTTGAACTTGGCGGTCATTGGCGCTGCGCAAATTATAGGTGAGTGCCAACCGCGCGTCGCTGTTTTGCGGAATATCTTCGGGGCGGTAAGTGCCCTCTAATAGATCTTCCAATGACAATGGCGGATTCATCNNTTTTCGGTCCACTGGGCGCCGATTTTGCCGGCCAACAATTCGCGGCGGATGACGCCTTTATTATTGTAAATTATATCGGATACTTGTTCCCACCCGCGCGGGTCCATTGCAAATTCGGGCGGCATTTCTTCGTCATACGGCGTGTAAAAGACGTCGCGTCCTTGGGCGCTGACAAACGCCGACACCAACGGGTGC
>DLOI01000012.1:2438-7550 GCA_002477185.1 Alphaproteobacteria bacterium UBA7488
CCGGTTCGGGCATATTATAGGCCGCGCCCGATTCTTCTTTCGAATTGCCTGCCAAAACGACAACGGCATTTTTCGGCAGCTTGCCTTTGGATGGGCTGATGGATTTTTTAAGCACGATATGGAAAATCAAACTTTGCGTTGTCGGACGCGCATTGGTGACTTCGTCGATAAATAAAACGTGTTGCTTATCCGGTTCGGCCGCACATTTTTTGCATAATTCATTATACCAATCGGGGGCAACCCAAACGCCGGCTTCTTCGGTTTCACGCNNCCGCCGCCAACAAACTTTTTAAGCCCGCCGTATCCGCCCCGTTTGAATTTGAATTCTTTTGCCCGTTTCCCCGTTCGGATTTTTCGAGCGCTTCCAAAAACTCTTCCGGCAACCGTTCGGTACCGCTTGGGTATCGCACTTTGCCGACAATATCTTCGGGCAAAACGCCGTTCCACAACGGCACAGCCGTCAAATCGGGGANNCGGGGTCGATTTGTTCAACGCGGGCGGTTTTGCCGACGCCCGATGGGCCGTGCAACATAAACGACAAACCGTTTTGAACGTAAAAATCAATTTGTTCGGTTACGCTCATTGGCATTTGTTCAACCGTCACGCCATAGGCGTTTTTGCGCCGCGTGACGGCTTTTTCTTCGCGTACTTCCGCCTTAAGCGTCGCAGGGGAGTGCGCGGGCGTATATGTGCGCGAGGATTGCATTTCGTTGGCAAAATACGTATCCAAATATTTTTTCATTTCGGTTTTGTTGAACTTGCCGTCATATTTGCCACTGGGATTAAAACGGATACCGGCAAATAAAGCTTCTTTGGCAACCCACCATCCGCTTTTGTCTTTCAACCATTCAATCGGTTTGATTTCAATCCAGTAGTATTTGCCGTCTACGGGTTTTGTCCCGTCCGAGAAGATCGAATCGCTGTCAAATGGGTTGGCCGGAACACGAATATACCGTTTATTGTTCAATTCAAATTCGTTATATGGGAGGCCTTTAAACGATTTGCCATATTCATCATATTTACGTGAATCAAATGTGTATTTTTTGCCTGTTTTATGAAGCAAACTGCCGTCATTGCCATATAGCCTGTCAAGCTCTGCCGCGACCGTAGGCGGGGCAATTGTTTGAGGGTACTCCCCCCATACGGCAATTTCGATTCGGCCCGCTTCGCGCGCCAGAACCCTCACTTCGTTCGGGTTGATTGTAGATGTCACCGATGGTGGCAAAGCAGGGCGCGCGGCGATGGGACGATAGGTTGGGTACTACCAGTCCTATTCGCCTTAAAAGCCGACGCAAAAGACGTCGTGATCAGCATTAGCCGACGCGGACCAAACGGATCCGGTGCGTTTGCCTTCAATATTCTTATTGCTGCCCGACATCATGCCGCTTTGCAAAACGGCCAAATCGCTGTATCCGACGCCGGTGCCGTAATCTTTTAAAACACTTAATGCTTTATCGCCAAAAATTTGGTCTTTGGTTAAAAATGTGACATCCATTGTTTTTGCCTTTCGGATTAGTTCTAAATTAATCTTAGGTAAAGCGCTTAAAAATAACAAAAATCATGCAACATATCAGCGGTTTTTTAAGGCCTGTATAACTTAAGTATACCATAAAATGAAAAAATTGCACGAAAAATTTTATCTTTATTTGCCCGCGGGGGCGTTTTGCCGTTTTATTTGGTTTAATTTTGCCAGCACAAACGGCAGCCATTTTGTGCCTTTTAAATAATCTTTATACGCACAGATTCGCGCATCGATATACGCGTCATCCACGTAACCGTGCGCATAGAACCAGGCCAACGATTTCAAATATTGGCGCCCCCGTTGTTTGGTCGATGCGCGTATCCGTTTGACGATTTTGCCCGTCTGGGTCAATTTATGGTTAAAGCCTAAAAAATCCACGCCGTCTTTTAATCGGCCAATTTGTGTTTTGGCGTTCAAATCAAGTGCCAAATTTTCGCGGCATGCGGTTTCGATTTTTTCTTTGCAATGGCGTAAAAATGTTTTGTCGGCGCTTAAGACGATAAAATCGTCCATATAACGGATATAGTAGGGCGCGCGCAGGCGCTCTTTGACCAGGCGGTCTATTTCATCCAAATACAACAGGGCGAACCATTGGCTGGTTTGATTGCCCAGCGGCAAACCTTTGGTGCCGTGTGATCGGATGACAAGTGTCATAAACCACATTTCATCTTCGGTAAACCCGCATTTTTTTAATTTGCCAATCAATATGTCATGGTTGATGCTTGGGAAATATTTTGAAATATCGCATTTTAAATAATAGGCATGGCAGGGGTCATCGGTGGCGTTTTTAAGGCTGGGGTCAGCTGTTTTTTCCTGCTTTGAACGGGTTTGTTGTTGTCGGTATAATGCGTGCATAAACCGGTGCAACCGCTGTGTGGCAAAATGGCTGCCTTTGTTTTCGCGCGAAGCGGCGTTATCATAAATCAAATGCGTTTCAAAATACGGTTTTAGCACATTTTCGCAAAAGCACATCAAAACGACTCGGTCTTTATACGGCAACGCTTCGATTAACCGTTCTTTCGGGTCGAAGATTTTAAAGGTTTTATAGGGGCTTAGTTTGTATTTTTTGTTAATGAGTTGTTTATTTAATTTATGAAGGTTTGCGCCCAGTTCAATTTCAAACATTACGGTGCCCCGTTTATGTTGTTTACTCAGGCGGCATTTCAAATGCGCGGCGTATAGATTTTCAAATGAAAATATCTCTTTTAATTGCATTTTTGTCTCTTTTTGTTTAAACAAGGCCTTTAAGCGTTTTAACCCTTTTGAATGTTACAGTGTGAAGATTAAATCGGGTATTGAATGTATATCATGTGTGCGACCCTTCCATCATGTTTATGTCAAAAAAGAAATGCCGGTTATGCATTAAAACTGGACGCGTTAATGCAGGCGGCATTTCTTAAAAAAACAATTTTTATTTTCAAATCCGCGCGAACGGTTTATCCCGCGGCGCGTATCCGAAAATAGCCGGTTGGCATATCCGTTTTAAAGGGCCTTTCGGCACTTTTGCAAACAGATGGCAACCGCGTTGTTTTTGCTTTTCCCACCGCACTTTGGGCATGCCCGACAGCGGTTAGAAAAGACAAAGCTTCCTTTGCTCTGCAGCACAGGCGGATTTTTCATAAAATCCGCGAATCGGGCTTGTTGTTTAGGAACCGTGTGGCTTTGCATACACATTTTGTCCCTCTTCAAGAGCAAATCAGGGCGCGCGGCGATTTTGCGATTGTTTGGGTTATTCCAGTCCTTTTCGCCTTTATAGCCGACGCAAAAGACGTCGTTATCTTTATTAGCCGACGCGGACCAAACGCGCGAAATTAAAGCTTTGCCTTTATTTAAACCTTTCGGTTTAAAATTTGTTTTGTTTCTCCTTGTATTTTTCATCATCGCTTTTTTTCCAAGCCATGGCGAGATTGACCGTTTCGCCGATTTGGAGCGAAATTTGTTTGTATTGGCGCATTAAAATACAGCCGGCGTTTTGCGCAAGCATGGCGACGTATCCCAACATTTTTAATTTCACAATAGCATCGATTTGCAAATTTTCGCGCCGTATTTTATTTTCGGTACAGTCCATGCGGATAAAGTTTGTAGCCAAAAAATCCGCGACAATATCTAAACAAAAATTTTGCAACCGAACGATAAAAACGCCGCGGAATTTGGCAGGCGATTTTTGTGTTACGGCCAACACGTAAGCGCCCAATTTTTTCGCTTTGGTAATCACAATCAAATCGCTGGCATCGGTCGGGATTTTTAAAACGCTTTGCAATTCGGCATCTGTTTTTTCCGTCAACGGGGGTTGTAAATCAGATTTAAATTTTTTATTTTCAGCTGTCGCACACGCTTGTTTCATGGCGAACAAATCATCCATTGTGTTGATGGGGCCCGCTTCGTTTTTGACTAATTTTGGCACCCTCAATCTTTTGTTTCTGCTCAAACGGCTTAAAGTCATTTCGGACAGCCTTTATGCGTGCTCGGTTAAAAAAAATCTTGTTGAAGGCAAACTTCGTGAAAATATTTTTCGATTTGAAATTTTTGTTCAACTTTTTCATTATAGGTTAAAGGTTAGCCAAATTTAGAATAAAAATCAAGTCTTTTGTTGATATTATTTTAAGTACAGGATGTATTGAAATTATTTATTTTGGATTGAAGTGAAAGTTATTTCTTGACATTTTATTAAATTTGTGATATTATGCACTTAGTTAAGGCTCGGAATGTATCCGAGCTTTTTTTATGGCCGCAGCGGCGGTTTGCGGGGAAGTTTTAAGCTTTTTATTCCTCATAAAATTTCCTTCAGGGGGCTTTATGGACACAATCCCCTTTCGGACATCATTACGGAAATTTTCATAATGCAAAAAGCTTTTTAAAAAATATGTTCAATTAACGTGGCGCCTATAAGGTGCCGTTTTTTTTATAGGGAGAAAAAAATGAGTGAAAAATCCAACAACGTAAAATTATTCTATGTAACCAATTCAAGAAATGTTCCCAAACCGATCGGCGTTATCCAAGATCCTCAATCTTTGCAAGGTATGGGTGAACTGGATATGAAAGAATTCGGTTGGGACGGCAAAGAAGACAATTGGCTTTATGATATTAAAAACAATTTAGGCGTATTCAGCCCGTTATGGGTTTACAGCGATTTGGAATGCACAAATCCGTTGTTTATTGTCGCCAACGCACCGTCAAATTGTTATATCCGCGTCCGCAGCCGGGATGTATCCAGCAGATGGGATGAAACTGGCCATTATATCGGCGATTATTTAGGTTAAAATTTATTTTTAGTTTAAAAACCTTATCACATGTGCCGATGAAAACGATTGCGAAAATGTAAGCCGTTCAAAATCACAGGACGGTGTTTTCATTATTTTGTTTAAGAAGTCGGCACAGAGTCTGTATAAAAACTTGTATATTGTAGCAGGGTTTTTAGAGCCCCTTCGGGGGCTTTTTTTATTCGCCGCTTTGTTAAGTTTTAAAAACCGTATTTGAAATGTAAGCCATGTGGATAAGCGGGTATGTAATGAATTGTCAATTTTTAAATTTTAAAAACTTTTGAATTTATATTCCAGCGGGAATTTTTATATGAAAGGACTGACCTATGA
>DLOI01000098.1 GCA_002477185.1 Alphaproteobacteria bacterium UBA7488
TAATGGATTGTCCGATACCCAAATCAGGAATTGCGCCAACGAAAGAAGAAGCCAATGTCGTTGCCGTTCCAAGCATTTTCCATCCCAAGAACGTCAAGGCGGCCGTTACAAGCAATTCTTTGCCCCCGATGGGTATTTTGGCCGCGGCCGCTTCGTCAAATCCGCACGTAAGCAAGCTGATAATCTCTTCGCGATTCGGAATGGCATATTGCATGATGCTCATGACAAGCGTGATAACCACCGACAAACACACAAAGATTAGACAGCTGCTTAAAAATAAATCCCAAGCTTTTTTCGTATAACCAACCGTTGCGGGGAAAACCCACAATATAATCCATAACGGCATTAAGGCAGTCACAAAGGCCATACGTATCATGGAATCGATTAATTTAAACGGGAAAGTAATCAAAATAGCCAAATGTCCGATAACAATAATAAGTCCCAATAACGCGTATTGAATATTAGGCAACACATTCCATAGCATTTTTGTAAACGCCAAAGAGTAAATAACGACGCCCAATATGACACCGAAAATCAAACCGGCGCTCATTGTCCGAAGCGCACATATAAAAGAGGCCTTAACTTCCGGTGTAAATGCTTTTTTCTGATCTTCAACGGAAGTAGATACTTTCAATTGATCGGCCAAATCGTCACAAATTGAACCCGCCTTAGNNGGATGCTTTGATAACTGCGCCGCGGCCGCCCCCTTCATCCATAATGACGGATGACAAACTCATCGACATAGTCAAAACGGGGCTAACCAAATAAGTAAATATAGACAAGGACGATACCAATAAAGCCGTTGCGATAATTGCGCGACCCAAATGTTTAAACATATCGGTTAAAAACTGCATCAAATCGGCGCCTTGCAATGACGTCACCATTTTAGCCACTTTAAAGGCAATCGAAAACAATAAGCCGACTCCCATAATCATCAAAAAGACATCCGCCATTTTGACCGAAATGGCCGTCGCCAAATTGTTCATCGCATCAAACAAACCTTCAAACATCGGACAGAACCAACAAAAATTTCCGCCGCCGCTGCCGACATAACTTAAAAGATACTTGGTAAAATTACTGTCACCCTTGCTGCAGTTGGCTCTTGCTTGAGCTTCAGCAAGCTCTTGTCTCTTTTTTTCTCTGTCTTCAGCTACGAATTTTTCCGCCTCTTCTTGCGTTGTACCATTCTTTCGCATATCAACCTGAGCTCTCTCGGCATCGCGCACAGCATCATACTCACCCTTTGCAATTAGTTCATCAATAAGCGCCCCGTGTACTTTATTGCCGTTAGCATCTTCTTCATTAAGATTAGTAATCCCTGCCAGTTTTTCTTTGGTCGCATCACTAACCTTGGCATTTGAATAATCATAGTTTTGCAGACTGCTGCCACTATACATAGTTGGATTTGCCTGTATAATTGAAGTATATTTTGCATCATTTATCAAAGCATGATATGCATTATCGGCTTGCGCACCCGACATACTGTCAATTTGGCTCATTTTCGCATTAAACTCAGCCTGTAATGCAGTTTGATTTTGACTTGACGTCTGCCCTTGTGTTTGAGCATATGAAACATTCGGTGTCAAAATAATCCCTGCTGCAAAAAAAGAAAAAAGAAAAACGAAAGTGATAAGTTTTTTCATCGGGCGCCTCTTAAAATAAAAAAAACTGCTTTTTTAAAGTATATCACAACTTTTGCCAAAATAAAACATTTTTTAATGGATTCTTACGAAATTAGTGTTATAATAGAACCATTACTTGCAACAAAAGGAGAACTTATGACTGCACGCGAACAACTTTTTGCCGTTTATAAAAAATGTTATGAACAACGCGCCGTTTTAACCGAAGCACCCCAAATGAGTATTGACATAACCGGATTAACACCCGAAAACTTCGATGAAAAGGCCGTTCGCGACCAAATATCAAAAGTTATCTCTTATCTTTTAAATGTGCGCAATGTGGATAAATTATCCATTCAAGAGGCGGTTAAAATTGTCGATGCAACCTATTCGGAACAGCCGTTTTGGAAAAATTTGATTTTGGATTACCTATCTTTTTTAGTTCAAGAAGAAGCCGAAGAATTATCGCGCAAGGCCGAATTGGCCCGCCAAGAAGCGCGTACAATTTTATATGAAATCAAAAAACGCGAAGCCGAACACAAATTAATGATTAAAACCTATGCCGAACCAATTAGGGAACAAAAATTTGCCATCGACGGCGTGCGGTTAATTACCAATTATTTAAATATGGTGCGTAAAGATTCCAAAAAAGCTTGGGAAGTATTAACGACAAACCCCGGTTATTTTTCTCCCATCATTGCCGTAGATAGAGATGGAAAAGTTATTTTAACGCCCGAACAAGCCAAAAATGAGAACAAGAAAATCGCCGGATTTTTAAAGAAGTTAAGCGTATAATGTTGACAATTATTAAAATTTAAGATAAAATAAAGAAAAACTGTTGACAAAACATGCAGGAGGCCAATATGTCAGAGAATGATGAATTAGCAAGAAGATTAGCCGAAGAACAAGCCAGAGCCGACAAAGAAGCTTTGGATGAGGTAACGCAAAAAATTGAAGCCGGCTTCCGTTTGGCAACGCAAGAAGAACAACAACGCCAAGCCAACCGCCACGAACGCGAATAAAAAGAACAACAAGCCACGCACATAGCACAAGCTCAAGAAGCTGCCAATAACAAAGCGCAAGAATATGAAGCCGAAAATCGGCAAAAAGCTCAAGAGGCCGGGCAAGAAATTGCGGGGAATGTTAAAGAACAACCTTTCGGATACGCAAATAACGCGCAAACGGCTGACGCA
>DLOI01000072.1:0-154 GCA_002477185.1 Alphaproteobacteria bacterium UBA7488
TTTTTATCGACCAAAAACGCGACGGCCGATTCCGGCCAAAGCACATGCGTAATATCTTCATTATCTTTTGCCGACATTTTAATAAGCTTGGAATAATGTTCGTCGGCTTTGGCTCTGTCCCATTTTAACGTCTGGGGAATGTTGGGGTGGACAA
>DLOI01000072.1:180-2956 GCA_002477185.1 Alphaproteobacteria bacterium UBA7488
ATCATATAAACGCCATAGGCCGCCCAAATAAAAAAGTCCCAACACCAAAACGGCCAAAATGATTGGTTTTTTGCGCGGTAAAAACGCACCCGTCGTAAATGTCAATACCGTTAATAATGACAAACCGTATACGCCCCAAATGCTTGCCGATTGCAACATTTCGGTGGATACATTCCAAATAGAACCCGATAAATTCCACGGAAAACCGGTCAACAGCCAACTGCGCACCCATTCGAATACAACGAACCATCCTCCGAAAGCGCACCAACGCCGCCAACCGTCGGGGGCGTACATCGAAAGCCATGCGGGAATTGCATAAAACAATCCGAATAAAAGCCCCATACCAATCCAAACCAACGGGATTAAATACGCAAATGTGCCACCATCAATCATCAAAGCATTGCTAAGCCATGCCATTGAAACGGCGCCAAAGGCAAAGCCGAAACAAAACCCGTAGAAGAATGCGCGCCGTTTGCTTTGTATATGAAATAATTGATACGCCAAATAAGACAGCCCGACAAACATAAACGGCAAAATGTAATAGGGCGCCATTGAAAAAGCCGCCGCTGCGCCGCAGAACAATAACAAAAACGGTACATATTTTTTTTGATGCAAAAAATCAAAAACGATTTTTTCTTTTGCCATAAATTCTCCTTAAAAAAACGGCTGCCTTGTATAAAGGAAGGTTTTCCTCTCTTGCCGTGGGTTTTTAAACCGCGACTTTGCTTTAACATTTTTTTATAATTAGCATAAAAAGTATACAAATACAACCTTGCCAAATTAAAAAAAATCATGTACATTCATTCCATACAATTATATTCAAGCATTTGCGGCGTATGCCCCCTTCAGATATGAGGCTTCATGAAATACAAATACCTCCTGTTTCTTTTATCATGGTTATCATTGCCTGCTTATGCCGATTATACGATTAATTCCGATGACCGTTTAAAGGTTTCAATCGGCGGGTATGCGCGTTTTTTTACCGGCAAAGTCGAAAGCCATCAATACAACAATGCAATGAAAACCGAACCGTATGTCAAAGTCAAATTTGACATTAACGACGATTGGTCTGTCGGTGGCAAATTGGCTTACCGTGTCATTTGGGATGACCGGTATTCGTTTTCTAACCGCCATAAATTTTATGATGCCTATGCGACGGTTGAATCCAAAACATTCGGTAAAATTGACGTGGGGAACTTGAAAAACATCGGCTATCTGCTTCACCAAGGCCCAACGGATGTCAGCATTTTATGCGTCGAAGACAGTGATATTTACCTGTTTTACCCATCGCCTAAAGGGTTTTATTCGCCAATTTTAACCTATATGTTTACGGATGCGCGTGATACAAAAATTACCTATACAACACCTGATTTAAATGGGTTTAAATGGGGGATTACCGCCGTTCAATCCGATGATAAAAAATACGATGCAATTGCCCCGGGCGTCAAAATCGACCATGGGAAAGGTGTTATTTCTTCCGCACAATTTATCCACGATTTCGATGTTTTGAAGGTCGGTGTTTCGGCGGCATATGCTTATTACCATGATGATAGGTTTTTCTATCAAAATACTGAAAAAGACGGGCATCACAGCGAAATTTCGACCGGCATTAATTTGTCGAAAAACGGATACAGCTGGGGCGCGGCCTATAAACAAATTGTTTTTGAAGACAAATTGGACATAGACGATACTTATGTCTATTCAACCGGCATCGCATATGAAAAGGACCCGTACGGCGTGTCTTTGGGGTATTTGTATTCCAAAACAAAACATATTGTCAAAAACAACCGCCACCATGCGATGTTGTCGGGACGCTATAAATTTAATCAATACATGCATGGCGTTTTATCAACGGGATATATGGAATTTGATACGGACAAGGGCGCAGACAGCAATGGTTTCTTCGGTATTGCTTCCATGGAATTCAGGTTATAAAGCTTTTTAGCGGCCCTGTGTTAAACTATTTAACTTTCCGTCCGCAAGGTTGATTTTGTCATAAAAAAATCTTATTTTTTGATCACATTTCACTTGATTGTTTTTGGGACGGATGGTAATATCCATCATATTTTTTAAGGGGATTTTTTCAAATGCTTAATATGACAGCCGGCAACCCGCTGAAACTGATTTTGGTTTTCGTGTTGCCTATTTTAATCGGTATGTTTTTTCAACAACTGTATGCCATTTCGGATATCGTTTTAATCGGGCATTTGCTGGGTATTCGTTCAGTCGCGGCGGTCGGCGCCATTATGGTTGTTTTTGTCGTGATGATTTCGCTCATTATCGGTTTTTCAAACGGCCTGACAATCGTGACCGCGCAACGGTTCGGTTCAAATGATGAAGACGGCGTACGCCGCTCTTTTGCAACCGGATTAAGTTTATCCGTTATCATGAGCATTGTCGCTACGACTTTACTGGTCGCTGATGTGCCCTATATTTTGACATTGATGAATATCCCGCCCGAATTAATGCCCGAATCGACAGCTTTTATTACCTTAATCGGCTGGGGGTTGACCGCAACGGTTTTTTATAACTATTTATCCAGCATTATGCGCGCCTTGGGCGATAGCAAAACGCCGCTGTATTTTTTGATTTTCGCTTTGTTTTTAAATATTATTTTGAATTTTTTCTTTATCTCGTTTGTCGGTATGGGCGTTGCCGGTTCTGCGCTGGGCACCATTGTCGCGCAAGTTATTTCGGCTATCATTTGCGGTTTTTGGCTGTGGTATAAATTCCCGATTTTGCGCCTAAAAAAAGCCTCTTGGAAAATCAGTAAAGA
>DLOI01000072.1:3060-4065 GCA_002477185.1 Alphaproteobacteria bacterium UBA7488
CTACCGCCGCATCGCGTATTGAAGCCATTTTCTTTGTGCCGATGATTTCGCTCGGTATTGCCCTGGCTACGTATTCGGCGCAAAATTTCGGCGCTAAAAAAATCTCGCGTATCCGTAAAGGCGTTTATGTTTGTTCGATGTTGTCACTTTGTATTAGCATCTTATTGGCATTAATCGTGTTCTTGTGGGGCGGCGAATTAGCGGCTTTGATGATGAAAGGTGCAACACCGAAAGTGATTGCGACGGCAGAAGTTTATTTGCAAATCACAACCTTGTTTTATCCGATTTTGGGACAAATTTTTATTTACCGTCAAACCGAACAAGGCATGGGCTATGCGGCGTTACCGTTTATTGCCTGCGTCGCCGAATTGTTCACGCGTGTTTTTGCCGCCGAATATCTAGGCGCTAAATACGGCTTCATCGGCCTTGTTTATAACGGCCCGATTTCGTGGATAGCCGCGTGCGCCATTGTAATGATCGGGTATTATATTATTATTCGAAAATTCCGTGACGGCCGTTGCCCGAAACACTTTAAAGATAATTTGCCGTATCGTCCCGACGCTGTCGATGTGCCATGAAATAATATAGAATGTATTAGAATTTTTGCATAGGCATAGTTTATCGCCCCGAAAATTTTTTTGTTCGGGTACATAAAAATCTTGCAAACTTTTTTAATATGGCATATACTGTACCGCATATGGGCGATTAGCTCAGTTGGTAGAGCAACTGACTCTTGAATGTAGGAGCCCTATATTGAAAGATATAGGTGGACACATCCCTAAAACGGGGAAACCTTAACAGGTTAGGCTGATGGTAATCCCGTGCTAGCAGAAAGGTAACCCTTTCGGGCAAGTGTAGAGACTTTATAGGATGGACCCAAACGGAACATGCCGCGGGTTAAGAGAAAGTCCAGACCACAAAGCACATTTTGTGTGGCAACGAAAGTTGTAGATGGTATGTAATCAGTGGGTCGGGAGTTCGAGCCTCCCATCGCCTACCATATAT
>DLOI01000084.1:0-3439 GCA_002477185.1 Alphaproteobacteria bacterium UBA7488
AATTTTTCAACCGTATCGGCCGTACGGAAACGTTCGTTTGTTTTATTGCCGGTGTTGATATCGCGCATTTCGACTTGGATATAAGCGCCACCTTTGCCGGGTTTTGTTATCATTGTATTTAAAACAGTCCATTGTCTGCCGTTATGTTCGANNNTGCGAATTAAATTTGCTTGTTGTTTCACTCTAAAATTCTCCTTATTTGTTATTAATCGTAAAAGCGAATTTTCCATCGAACCGATTTATTATATACCGCCTAAAAAAACGTTTGTTTATTTAAAAACCGTAGCCAACTTCTTATTCACTTGCCTTTATCATGGTTGATAATTGGTTTTACTATACAAAAATAAAACTTAAAATTCAAGCTTAAAATATGAAAAAGTCTTAAAAACAACACATCTTTTACTAAGGGCAGCAAATTTGACTTGACTTAAAGTTTTTATTCAAGGCATACTCTAAAAAGGGATAATAAAAGGGGGAAATCATTCATGGTAAAAAAAGATGATTGGTTGGTCAGCGCATTAGTATTGAATGGCAAAGGCAGCGCACAAAAACTTTCGGCGGACGAATTGTCGCGATGGAAACCCGAACAAGGTTTTTTATGGGTACATTTGAATTTAAGCCATCAAGGGGCCGCCGCATGGTTAAAATCTTCAGCAAAAGTAGATGCTTGGACTTTGCAAACTTTGACAGATTCGGATGATTCACGGCCGCGCACATTAATACACAAGGACGCCTTACTGCTTGTACTTAGGACGGTCAATTTAAATGACAAAGCGGAACCGGACGATATGGTTTTTTTAAAATTATGGGCAACAAAAAACCGTCTGATAACACTGCGGCTGCACCCCGCGATTAATTTCGAAGATATTCGAAATGATTTTAAAAACCACGAAGGCCCCGTTGATGCCAATACACTTATAGAATTAATATTGGAAACGACTTTGGATTCGATTGCAGCGACCATTTCGGATTTGCAAGAAAAATTAGATGATATGGAAGAATTGATTATCGCCAAGAATGAGGCAAATTCGACCTATGACGACCTTTCCGAAATAATGCGTCAATTAGTTATCATCCACCGTTTTTTAGCCCCTGAACGCGAGGCTTTGGGTGTATTAACACGCCGCGAAACGAGTTGGTTTAATGAAGTCATGGACCGTGCTTGCAAAGAAAATTTACACCGCATGGAACGTATTATGGAAGACATAGAACTGTTGCGCGAAAGAATCCGAATCAACCAAGATGCCTTAAATGCTTACGATGTGAAACGCGCCCAACGCAACATGTATATGCTATCCGTAATCGCAACCATATTTTTACCGCTATCGTTTTTAACGGGGTTGTTCGGCATGAATGTCGGGGGTATTCCGTTTTCTTCCGATCCGCACGGTCTTTTAATCACATTTATCCTGATTGCGGTTTCAGGCGTCATTTTATTATACATTTTCCGCAAATTAAAATGGATATAAACCTTTATGCCTTGACACGATAAGAACTTGGCGGTATGTTTGTAGCATAAATAAAAGGATACCCCCGTTATGTCACGTAAAACCGTTTTGCGAACTTCTCTGAATAATGTCTTTTACGGCGGTGTTGCCACCAGCGCAATGGACACGTTGGCAACCGGTCCGTTTTTGATAGCTTATGCCCTTATGTTCGGTGCGGGCAATATAGCCATCGGTTTTTTGGGCAGTATCGGATTTGTCGGCAATCTGATGCATTTGTATTCGGCATGGCTTATTGAACAAGGCAAAACCCCAAAACAAATTTCGGTTTTCTTTTCAGCATTGTCACGCCCGTTTTATTTAATCGCGGCTCTGCTCGCATTTTGGGCGGGCTCTGCGTGGGCACTTACGGCTTTAATCGTGTGTTTTTCGTGCACTTATATGATCGGTTCGGTGGCGGGTGGCGNNCTGCCGTGGATGAAAGCGTTGGTACCGCCAAAATTGATGGGGCGTTTCTTTTCGCACAGGTTCAAATGGATGATGATTGCCAAAATGGCATGCTATGGCGCGGGTGCATTATTGATATATTATTTCGAAAAAGATTTGCCGGACTTGACGATATTTGCCTACTCCATTTTATTGGGCATCGCTTTTATCATCGGCGTGTACGGTGTCATGACCCTGACGCGTGTGGAAAATAAGGAAGTTAGTTATCAAAAAACACAATCCTTTTTCAAAAAAACCGTCAAAACTTTTTCCAACGCACCATTTCGCAGGCTTTTGCTGTTCTTGGGCGTTTTAAACTTCGCCATTAATTTTGTAACACCGTTTTTAACGGTCTATATGCTTAAAAGTTTAAGCCTGCCCATGCCCTATGTGATTATTTTGACAATTATATCGCAAACTGCACATGCTTTTACCGTTAAATATTGGGGCAAATTGGCCGATAAGAAGAATTGCCAAAGCATTATCCGCCAAGCAACCCCTGTATTCATGGGATGTATAGCCTTATTTTTATTATGCGATTATATTCCATCCGCAACGATTGTGTTGGGCATATTGGCCTTGACTCATCTCCTTATGGGCGTCGGCCAATCGGCTTTGACATTGGGTATGAATAATATTTCGCTTTTGCATATTCCCAGCCAAGATGCTTCCCTTTATTTATCGGTCAACAGCGTATTTAAATCTTTCACATCGGCCGCGGGTTCCATTATTGCGGGCGTTATTTTGACATCACTGGAATTTTTAGGCTTTAAGGCAGTCAAAATGTTTGATTTGCCGTTTGAGGGAACAAGTATCGGTTGGACATTCTTTTTTATTTTGTCGTTAGCATTGTTTATGTTGACTTTCCCATTGATTAAGAAAGTTGACGAATGATTAAAAAGCTTTTATTTTTCGCCTTTATTTTAATTGTCAGTTTCCATGCGGGTTTTAAAGGATACCGCTTGTATCAAGAACGTCAGCCGATACATCTATACATGGATATTGCAACGATTCCAAGCTTTTTACAAATGATTGAATTTGTCAAAGCTCCACAACAGGATAAAAAATACATTGCTTGGCGCAGATTTCCGGACCGTGAACAATTCTTTGATTTAAATGCCTTCAATGCCCATGAAATTAAAATGCCCGTTTATGAATCGGCTTATAAAGAGGCATACGAAACCCTTGACAAAGCCGTCAGTGAAATCGTTCAAGAAAATCCTCATGCCCGATTTATTATCCATGCAAATTTACGCCACCCGCATAATACATTGGAGCCGGCTTTAAAACACCTTGCCCCGTCTCAAATCAAAGAAATCCATTTGTATGAGGACGGGCTTGGCAATATAGCAGAAGCTTGGCGCAAGTACGCAACATCCCAATATAATTGGACGGATACATGCGTTCAACATATTAAAGATTTTCAAAATGCCAAAATCGATACTTTGCGGCCGCATAATGTGTTTTGCCTGAATAGACTTTATCCGACGATTTATCATATTTCATTC
>DLOI01000084.1:3556-5919 GCA_002477185.1 Alphaproteobacteria bacterium UBA7488
TTATGCTATGGTGGGTTTTAACGATACCCAATATAAACAAGTCATCAAAGGCAAACATACGTTATTTTACACGCTCGGATGGCTACAAGAACAATCCGACAATATCTTATTGGTTGATATTTTTAACAAGCTCAAAAATAATGAACTTAAAAGTTTAATGAACCCTTCATCCGGAGTTTTATTTTTTAAAGCGCATCCGGCAACAGCCGCCAAACCTATGACGGACGAATTGATGGAAGATAATAAAGATGCCTATGTCTTCCCCCGGAACATTCCTCTTGAGATTTTAATTATCGCCGGTTTAGAACCTGATTATCTTTTAGGTTTTTCTTCAACAATCTTTTTCGCTTTTCAACCAAAAACAATACTTTATTATCTGACAATTGAAGATGATAAAAACTTGCCCTTGCTAAAAAAATTAAATATACTGTCTGATGAAAAAGTAATCGACATTCATAATTTTATCCATAAGGAACGTTAACCCTATGACGAACATCGCTTTTATACCCGCTCGTGGCGATTCTAAATCCATACCGCTTAAAAACATTAAAGTAATCAATGGTAAGCCTTTGATTTGGTGGATACTTAAAAGTGCCGTGATGTGTCCGATAATTGATAAAGTTGTCGTTGCGACAGAAAATGAACAAATTAAAGGGACCGTATTGTCTTTTGGTTTTGATAAGGTGGAAGTCTACAATCGCGACCCGTCAACGGCACAAGATACTTCTCCAACAATTGATGTCGTTATGGAATATTTAAATGATGCCAAACCATCACCCGACGATTTATTTTTCTTGTTACAAGCCACCTCGCCTTTAACGCGCTGCGAAGATATTTTGGGCATTTATCATAAACTTACAACAAGCAATCTGCAAACGGCGTTATCTTGTGTGAAGTGCAAACGTTTCTTTTGGCAACCTGACGGTTATGCGATTAATTATGACTGCCAAAACCGGCCGCACCGTCAGGATTTCGACGGTTACTTAATGGAAAACGGTGCTATTTATTTAGCAGCTGTGGGTTCCATTTTAAGGCAAAAATCCATTCTTGCCGAACCTGCAGCCATTTATGAAATGCCCTCTTATACAGATGTCGAACTTGATGAAATACATGACTGGATTGTGGTTGAAAATTTAATGAAACGGTATTTAAAACTATCCCCCCCTTGTTGAACCTCCTCTTTTTTTAAATCGAAATTCAGCCGCGCAAAATTAAATACAAATGTTTACATATTAAAAAAGGGCTTAACAGCCCTTTGATAAAAAATGAACGATTTAATGTTTACGCTAATCGGCGCAAAATCCGATACAGGCATAATCAAAGCCTAATTCGGCCGCTTTATCCTTAGACAGCAAATTACGTAAATCCAAAATCTTCGGCGTTTTCATCAGGCTTTTTATCCTGTCCAAATCCAAAACTTTAAATTCCGGCCATTCGGTCAAAATCGCAACGATATCAGCCCCATCGCACGCTTCATACGCATCAGCAGCATATGAAACTTTATTGCCGAGCATTTTTTTAGCGTTGTCCATTGCCTTAGGATCATAAACGGTAATTTGGGCTTTCTTTGACAATAATCCCTTTTGCGCCGTCAACAGAGCATCCAAAATTTCCATAGCGGGAGATTCGCGGCAATCGTCAGTGCCACCTTTAAAAGCCAATCCCAAAAGGGCAATTTTAGGATTTTTCATATCCTGAACAGCCTCTAAAATACGATGTGCCATTTGTTTTTTGCGTTCGGCATTCTTTTCAATCGTATTTTCAATCAATGACAAATTTACGCCCGCTTTGCGCCCCATATAGGCCATGGCCATCGTATCTTTGGGAAAACACGACCCGCCATAACCCGGTCCGGGGTTTAAAAATTTGTTGCCGATGCGCGAATCCATGCCCATCCCCAACGCCACTTCGGCAATATCGGCATGTGCCTTTTCGCAAAAATCCGCCATTTCATTGATGTAATGGATTTTCATCGCCAAAAAAGCATTCGATGCATATTTAATTGCCTCCGACGAACGGCGTCCGACAAACAAAATACGCGTTTTATTGGCAAAATCTTTATAAAGTTCTTTTAACACCTTGCGAGCGCGTTCGCTGTCAGTACCGATGACAATTCTGTCGGGATTAAAAAAGTCATGAATGGCAAATCCTTCGCGCAAAAACTCGGGCATTGATACGACATCAACATCGGCAAAGGGATTTTCCCTTTTAATAATCGATTCAACCGCTTCACCCGTTCCGATAGGTACCGTCGATTTTGTCGCAACAACCGTATAACCTGTTAAATGCGGCGCCAATTCGGCGGCGGCGGCGTGAATGTATTGCATGTCCGCTTCTTTCGTAACGGGATGCGGCGGCGTTCC
>DLOI01000084.1:5926-7913 GCA_002477185.1 Alphaproteobacteria bacterium UBA7488
CAATGCCCGAGTTTTTGCGCGATCGGTTGTGAATTTTAATCGGCCCGCTTCGACATTTTTTTGAAATAATTCTTCCAACCCCTCTTCAAATAACGTTAATTTGCCGGCATTTAAAGAATCCACAATTTTGGGATTTTTATCAATACACGTTACGTTATAGCCCAATTCCGACAACCCGACACCCGTTGGCAAACCGACATATCCCGTTCCGATAATTGCAATTTTCATAAGCTAATCCTTATATGATTAATGTAAATAAAAGCATATTAGCATATTTTATTTTATTTTTAAAGAGGTTTTATTCACAAAATAACCCGTCATCCGCCATTTAACGGTTATCAATATTTTTTATCCACATTTCAATAACTTGTTCGATTTTAAGTTGATTTTCGGGTGATTTAAAAGTATGCGTGGCATTTTCAATAATAACCATTTTCTTTGAAGTTTGTAACGCATCAAAGATTTTTTGGTTAATCTGCAGCGTCGATGATATGTCGCGGTCGGCCAAAATAAGCAGCACCGGACAGTTAATTTTATAAACTTCGTCAATCAAATGGTAACGCAGTGCATCGTTTATGTGCGCATAGGAAATATAACCTTGGCGTTCTTTTATAGAAGGGTGTACACGCGGCAACAATTTATTTTTTTGCCATTCACGCACAAAATCGGGTTTATATTCAAGGTACGAATCCAATAACAATTGACCGCTGACAACCGCCGCCATTGACACAACACCTTGAACATCGTTTGCAAAATGTGCAGCATAATAAAAACATGCCCCGGCTCCCAAAGAATGTCCGCATAAAAATAATTTGCCCGAAAAAAAGGGTTGCGTTTTGACCCAAGCAACAAGCGTTTTCAAATCCTCAATAAAATGGGTGAAATTCGCCTGTTCCAAATCGCCGTCACTGTCCCCTAAACCAAATCGCGCATCAAACGTGACAACAGTAAAATTTTGATTTTTGAACGCTCTGGCGGCGGCCAATATCATATCTTCTTCTTTAAATCCTGCCAAACCATGTTCGATTAAAACGACAGGCGCATCATCAAGCGGGCTTGTCGATACATGTATTGCCATTCTTTCATTTTTATCATTTACTATGTAAGTATCCATTGGTGCTCCTTAAGTTATATGCATTTTAAACGCTGCACCCGATTTTATCAAGCGTAAAAGTGCTTGCCAAATGAACAAATATAGCCTATCTTATTAAAAGACATGAAGGAGGTCGAAATGTTTAAAAAATTATTAAGTGTATTAATCATGGCTTTGGGTTTGACCGCATGCGCCAAATCCGAGAACATCAAAGGCAACGAATATGTTATGTTGGATGCTCCGAACGGCGCCGAAATTACATTAATGTTTTCCGATACGGACAACCGCGCTTCGGGCAAAGTCGTCAACCGTTATTTCGGCACTTACACAATTGATGGGAATAAATTAACATTCGGTCCAATGGCATCAACCATGATGATGGGGCCGGAACCGTTAATGCAAGCAGAATATCAATATTTGCAAGATTTGCCAAAAACTGTTTCGTATGAAGCGACAAGCAACGGATTGACATTAAATTTATCCGATAATCGGCAATTAAAATTCAAAAAAGTTTCTGGCACTCAAAACTAAAGCACTTTAATAAATTAAAAAAAACACTCGCACCTGCGGGAGTTTTTTATTTGGTAAAAATGCCCAAAATACAACCTAAAGTTATATTAAAAACATACAATTATATTGACTTGTTTTTTAATTAAGTGTATCTTTTGATAAAAATTAACAGAAAATGGAATCCCCCAATGAAATACTGTCTTTTGATATTAACTTTATTTGTGGCTGCTTGCCAAATGAAAATGGATCTTCCGCCCGTTCACGAAGTACGGGAAATTTCGCGCGTATCAAAACATGCAAATATGCATCCAATAGCTTTTCAAACGCCGAGCATTGATTTGCCCTACGACCATTTATATGCTGTCTATCCATTTTGGGACTTGT
>DLOI01000049.1 GCA_002477185.1 Alphaproteobacteria bacterium UBA7488
GCTTTCCGCAAAGACGTAACGGCAAAAACTTGCGTACCCGCGCGAAATGGATTTTAAACGGTCGTAAAAATCGAACACAATTTCGTTCAGCGGCAAATGGTAAACGACCATCGCACGGTTACCGACATAGGTCAGTTCTTTTTGCACGCCGCGCCGTTCGGTACATAATTGCAAAATGCTGCCCAAATACTCGTCGGGCGTTAAAATTGTGGCTTTGACCCATGGTTCTTCGATGACTTTAATGTTTGTGACGTCGGGCATATCGGTGGGGTTGTGCAATTCCAACAATTCCCCGTTTGTCAGGTGCATTTTATACGCCACCGACGGGGCGGTCGTAATCAAATCCAAATTAAATTCGCGCGAGAGGCGTTCTTGGATAATTTCCATGTGCAAAAGCCCTAAAAAACCGCAACGGAACCCTTGCCCCAGAGCCATCGATTTGTCGGGCGTGTATTCAAAGCTGGCATCGTTCAGTTGCAATTTGGCCAAAGCTTCCTTTAAAGATTCGTAATCCGAACTGTCCACGGGGAACAACGAGCAAAACACGACAGGTTGGCTCGGTTTAAATCCGGGCAACGGTTCGGATGTCGGATTTTTTGCATCGGTCAACGTATCGCCGACTTTTGTTTCGCCGATGGATTTAATCCCCGCGATGATAAACCCGAGTTCGCCCGGATTCAGTTCGGCCGTATCGACCATTTTGGGCGTGAAGTATCCGACGCGGTCGACTTTATGAATCGTGCCTGCGGCGCACATTTTGATTTCCATGCCTTTTTTAAGAACGCCGTCCATGATGCGCACCAAAATGATAATGCCCAAATACGGGTCAAACCAAGAATCGACCAACATTGCCTTTAACGGCGCATTTTTATTGCCCTTGGGCGCGGGCAGGTAGTTAACAATCGCTTCCAACACATCTTCCACGCCGATACCGGTTTTGGCGGAAATTAACGGCGCGTTTTGGGTGTCGATACCAATGACGTCTTCAATTTGCAATTTAATGCGGTCAGGGTCGGCGGCCGGCAAATCAATTTTGTTAATGACGGGCACGATTTCGTGGTCGGCTTCCAACGCTTTATACACATTGGCAAGCGTTTGCGCTTCGACGCCTTGGGATGCGTCTACGACCAGCAATGACCCTTCGCATGCGGCGAGAGAGCGGCTGACCTCATATCCGAAATCGACGTGTCCCGGCGTGTCGATTAAATTAAGTACGTAATCTTGTCCGTCTTTAGCCTTATAATTAAGGCGCACGGTTTGCGCTTTAATTGTGATGCCCCGCTCGCGTTCGATATCCATATTGTCAAGCAGTTGTTCTTTCATTTCTCGGTCGGTTACGGTGCCGGTCATTTGAATCAAACGGTCTGCAAGAGTCGATTTGCCGTGGTCAATATGGGCGACGATGGAAAAATTGCGGATATGGTTTAAGTCAGTTTTATGCTCAGTCATTTATCACCTTTGTTTTTTCTTATGTGCATCGTACTTGAAAATGCAAAAAAATGCAAGATGTCATTAAAAATGTTTGCAAAGTGCGCAAAAGTTGTTAAAATACCCATAGGTTGTGTTATAAAACAAAGGAGAAAAAATGAAAAATATCGGCGAATTAATGAAAAAAGCTCAAATGGTTCAAGCTCAAATGGGCGCGTTGCAAACTAAAATGGAAAGAATGGAATTTGAAGGTACTGCCGGCAACAATGCCGTCCGTATTGTCATGACCGGCAAAGGTGTTCCCGTTTCCGTTAAAATCGAACCGTCCGTTGTTGATAAAAACGATGTCGAAACGTTGGAAGATTTGGTTTTAATTGCCCTTAACGATTCCAAAAACAAATCCGAAGAAATGATGAATCACGAAATGGAAAGAATGCAACAATCTTTGGGATTGCCGCCTGATTTCAAAATGCCGTTCTAAAAAATCTGTTTTTTCGGCGGGATGAACAACGCATATATTTCGCTTATGTACGTTTTTGTGTACGGCGCTTATATATTCCTGTTCCTCCCACAAAGAAGCAAATTTTTGGTTGTGAAGTGCTTCGCCACTCCCTCCATACGAAAACTTAAAAATGAATTTAGTTTTAAAGCAAATTTTTATGGAAAGGGTATTTGCGCTACGCCAAAAAACCTAAAATGAAACTGGTTTTAAAATAAATTTTTGTACAGCGGCATCTGCGTTTCGTTAGTCCTTTCATGCACGAGCCTAAAACAAATTTAGTTTTTTGAAAATAAATTTTTAGTTGTGGTTAGTGCGCTACAAATATTCCTCTTCAGTGCTAACGCTTGAACGAATTTATGGTATATGCCGAAAAGTAAAGAGTTGGAGTCGTGCGCCATTTGCTGTTTGCAAAAATCAAAAATAAATTTTAGGGTTGGAAGTTTTTTTCTTTAACTCCTTCATTTTGAAATCCAGTTTCATTTTAGGTTTTTTNNCAAGCCATTACATTATTATCTAAGCTGCCAACCCTTGGTCCGCGGTCGGCACGGCGCGCTATTTTGTTTTTGTTAAACAAAAAGGAATCACATTTTTTACCGCTGATTGCCGGTTTGCAAAATGTTGCCGATAATATTAAAACATGTGAAATTTGCGGTAATATGGATACGCACAGCCCGTGTGCCATTTGTTCGGACGAAACACGCAAAAGTGCACAATTGTGCGTAGTGCAAGATGTTGCCGATTTGTGGGCCTTGGAACGGGCGCAAGCTTTTAAAGGCGTTTACCATGTCTTAGGCGGCGTTTTGTCCGCTCTTGACGGTATCGGCCCCGAAGAGTTG
>DLOI01000017.1:0-2707 GCA_002477185.1 Alphaproteobacteria bacterium UBA7488
CGACAACCAAAATGACGGGGATTTTTTTCAACGAATGTTCACGCACTTTATAGCTGATTTTTTCATTGCGCAAATAAGCCGATTTGAACTTGCCCGAACGCTTTGATGTAAACTATATCGGCGAAGACGGCCAAAAACACCGCCCGATTATGTTGCACCGCGCTTTGTTCGGGTCACTCGAACGATTTGCGGGCGTGTTAATTGAAAACACGGCGGGCAAATTCCCGTTCTGGTTGGCACCTGTCCAAGTCATGATTGCGCCGGTCACGAATGACCAAGACGATTATGCAAGGCAAGTCAAAGCCCGCTTGGACAAAGCCGGCATTCGTGCAGAAATGGATTTGCGCAATGAAAAAATCAGCTATAAAGTGCGTGAACATTCGTTGAAAAAAATCCCCGTCATTTTGGTTGTCGGGAAAAACGAAGCGGCTGATAATACCGTGACGATTCGCCGTTTGGGTGTTGACAAGCAAGAGGTTAAACCGCTGGACGAAGTCGTCAGACAATTCAAATTGGATGCGCGTTATCCGTCCGTTGAGTATGATGATTAACGTATGTATCGGGCGGAGCCGTTTTTTGCGGCTCTTCCGTTCAAATCGATGGACTTATCTGTCCCCAAGGAAACGACGATTAACCCGTCATATGCTTGATGTTAGAAGGCGCCCTTACGCGGGCGCCTTTTGATGTATGTGCAGGCGTCCTGCGATTTTTGAAACACGTCATCCAACAAGCATTTTGTTGCCTTTGAACATATGCTTTTTATCAATGTTACGCCTTTTTGAAAGGTGTTAAATTAATTATAACTTGTTATTCGCCGATTTGTTTGGCAAATGCTTGGTTGCGCCTGTTTATTTTGCTGATAACTTTTCTTGAAACATGTTTTTTATAAGCGGATGGTTTTTTATGAAAGCGCGCATCCACCAAAGCCATCAGTTTTTTGTCCATCGGGCGGCAATTTTCGGGTGTCAAATTTAGGCTTTCTAAATATTTGGTAAAGGCTATTAAATAAGCCGTTCGCGTGACGCCGGTCGGATGAACAATCGGATAGGCATCTAGAATCTTTTTATCATGTTTGTTGATTTCAAATGGACGTTTTAACAGCCCCAACTGTTTTAATTCATACAGCGCTCGTATACCGCCCGGCAAATTGTTGTTCAACGGCACGTTTTCATTATCGATCACATCAAAAAAACGGTCAATGTCGGTGTTCCAATTGCCTTGGCAAATAATGGCGCCCCCGGGATGATACCCCGCGCGTGTGATTACTAATGTCCCCAAAATATCGGCCATCGCCTCTTCTTGTTTCATTTTTGGAACAGGAATATCGCGATTGATGGCCAGGTGTACCAACTCGTGCGCCAAAATGAAGGCAAATGAATCTTCCAGCGCATAACGTCCTAATTCTTGGAGGGAAAATTCAATTTGAAACGGATAGCTTGCTGCGTTCAATTCAGCCGGCGTTTTTTCTTTGACGCCAAAATCGATTTTGAAAATAAAGTCGGGACGTTCCCCCAAAATATCGGGCGAATATTTGTACAATTTATCAACGATTCCGTCGGCGTATTTTTGAAAATACACAGTTAATGCATCTAAATACTTAGGATTTTTTATCGGGCATAAGATGCCGCCGTCTTGCGTTTCTTCTTCGATAATTTCAACAGTTTCGGTGTTTTTATCATCCAAATGGTCGAACCGCGTTTTAATGCGTTTATCAAAAAACATGTATTTGCGCGCTTCAGCCAAAACCGTATCGGGCAAATCGTTTAACTTAAGCATATCGTACCATAAGGATAATAATAATTGGACGCGTAATTTGTTGAGTGGGGACAGGTGTTTTTTTCTCATGGCTTTTCCATTTTGGTTAAATATAAGTTATTTTATCACATTTTTTACAAAATTACAAGAATAATTGACAAAAATTAAAATGAATAAAGAGAGGGGAGGGGGATGTGTTTTTTATTGGTTATCATCGGATAAATACATCCAATGATTGGTGGCAAGATTGAACAATAAAATTCAACCCCAAGCGCTTTGTGCGAATCGTTATGTGTATGACAAAAGCATCGTACGCCAAGATAAACGGGCACCTTTGTCCATTTTTGTGAAGTTTATATAAATATGATAGAATAAAAAGTGTTCAGGCACCCAATGCATTAACTCTCGAAAAAACCGCCCCCGAAAACCGAGGGCGGAAATGTTTTAAACATGATCAGATGAAACTGTCTTAGAAATTATAGCGCAATCCCAAAGACACTTCATGCGATGTGATGTCATATTTAGAAGCGGAAGTAATTGTAGTATTAGATCTATTTCCGATTACAATGTATTTAATACTGCCGTAATCTGTGTAACGGTAACCCAAATCCAACGTAATATTTTCGGTTATATTATATCCAAGACCAAATCCAACGTTCCAAGCGAAATTGTTTCCAATGTCTTTTCCTGTTCCTTTATAATCAACAAAGTGAGTTTTGTGTTTCAAATGGGCATATCCGATACCTCCCCCTACATAGGGAATAAAATCGGTGCATGTTTCAATATCGTAATAAACGTTAAAAAAGGCAGCCTTTGTTTGCAATTTGCTGTTGTAAACACTATTAATCAGTCTACCGTTGCCCCAATTAAAAGCGGCATTTCCTTTGTTATCTGTATAGGCGTTATAAGCAAATTCTACTTCGCCGCGGATATCGCCCCGAATGCCATCGGC
>DLOI01000017.1:2724-3010 GCA_002477185.1 Alphaproteobacteria bacterium UBA7488
GTTGGTGTTGTCGGACAATTTTTTATCGACCAAAGTATTATTGGCTATGCTCGAAACGTCAACCGTAACTTTGGCATCGTTTTGCATATGCGTATAGGCATATTTGGCTGATACGTATGGATTGAGTTCCAAAGTCGCCGCCATGGTTGTTAAGCTTGTCGTTAAAATACTTGCCAGCAAAAAAGCTGGAATATAATTTTTCATAAATACCTCCTTTGATGTTAATATTTTAACGTTTGCTAACGTAACACATATTATAATATGTGTCAATAGAAGCTAAACTTTA
>DLOI01000086.1 GCA_002477185.1 Alphaproteobacteria bacterium UBA7488
CGCCGCCGCACGATGCGACTTTTGATACCCGCGGCGGCGTCCCCAAAACCGAAAACATCTTTAAGGCCGCTGAAAGCATCGGAAAACGTATTTGAAATATTGTCCATAAATGACGCATCCGGGTCTCCGCGGTCGGCAAAAATACCGCCCATTGCAAGATTCATTGCCAAAGAAACACCCATTGGCAAAGCGGTTTCAACACCTCCCATGATGCCGTCTTTTGTTGTGTAGCCTTGACCTGCTTTTTTATCGCGGTTTAAATTGCTGCGGAAGTTATTGAGAAAATTCAAACCGGCAACGGAATAGCTGAGCCATGCCAATCCACCCGNNCCCGCTGCGGCAACAATTGAAGCTGCCGATGCAGCAATTTGAGCTTTTTCGCTCCATAAATATTGCATAAAGCTTTTGGCTTCTACCCCTTCGCGGCGCATTTGCCTTTTATATTGGACAAATCCCGCCAAAGTACGCAANNAAGGCCTACGCCCAAAGCAGCACCGCCGGCACTGAATGCAAATCCGTATGCCGCACTCATTGCCCCCATAGTAATAAGTTTTTTGCCGGTATTAAGCAAGCGGTTGGATTTGACATATTCATTTTTAAAACGGCTGTTCGCCATTTGCTCATCCAAACGGGATAACCGTTCGTGCATGCTGCTTAATACGGGGGCAGTGCGCCCGATTTTTTGGCCTACGCGGTCAACCAAACCGACCATCTGTTGTGTTTGTGTCACAATTTGATTCATAGCGGCAGAAAGCGGCACTTGATACGGATTTTCGGGCGAAATGGCCTGAACGCGTTTTTCGGCTTCTTCAGCACTCATCGGCGTTCCTTTGGCATTCATATCGGCCATAACCATATTGACCGCAGTCGAATAAATGAAATCATTGACATCGGCTTGAATGCTTTCGCGCGTAATCTTTTCTTCGCCTAAAACGGCTTTATTATATGCATACGCTATGGCCATATCATCGATTTGGAAAATCAGGCTGTCTTCAAAAACATTACCGTTTTCATCCATTTGAGGGACAACGGTACCCTTTTCATCCGTATACAAAATTCCCCGTAACAACTGGTCATTTTCGGCGCTGATTGTAAATTTACGTTCGGTAGACAACTTGTTGGAAGAGACAACATTTTTAAGTTTGCGGCCCAAAACTTGCGTAAGGCCCATTTCTGCCAAAGCCCTGTCGGCTTGAATAGCACTGTCCATCAGCAATTCCGCGTCCGCGTCGGTTAATCCGTCCAAATCATACCTTTTGTCATATTGGGCGATGTCATTTTCTAAAATGTGTGAAGCGAGCTGGGCTTTCGGATTATCCGCCAAACGTGCCTGAATAACGGATACCAAACCTTCATAGTGTTCGGGTAATTGCAAGTCGTTGAAAACAACTTTTTCATCCGCGACGTCATTAATCATTTCATCCATACGAGATTGTACGGAATTCAGCTTGCTTGTTAATTCTTCGCGTTCTTCGGCAGATAGATTTTCATCAGCCAACTGTTTGCTTAAACCTTCTTGAAATTCAACCAAAGTTTTCGGTGGCAAAGCATCCAAAACGGCTTCGCGCACGTCATTCAGCGCATTGGCATACGCCGTGCGTTGGGCAACGTCTAACGAATTGATTTCGCTTTCGATGACATCGCGTGTCGTATAAACGGATTCGTCACCGCCTTCCTCAATAATTTCGCTGTATTTCTTACGTTCCGCCGCCGGTTTGACTGCTTGCAACGCCGCAAATTTGATGGCATTGTATAAAACTTCGTTTTCATCGGAAGTATTTGATGGGTCAGTATGAATATAATCATTGACGTAATCGGTATAATCAATCGGTTCTACTTGGATAAGCGCATCTTGGGCAGCTTTCTTTTCGGCCATTTTATCGGCGAAATCCTGAGCCTTTGCCACCTGGCGCATTGTCGAGTAAACAATCTCGGCCAATGGTTCATAACCCGCAATCGGTGCCAAACCGGCAAGCTTGCCTTCATCATTCATAACCAATGTGGTCGGATAAAAATATTCCAACGATGTATTGGCAAATTCAATATCTTCGGGCGTGATACCTTCTTTGGCAATCAAAAGGTTCCCGTCGATTGTAAAAAGCTTATTTAATTCTTGAGCCGTATCGGTTAAACGTTGCAAACCTTCGGCCGTTTTAAACCGTTCATCCATTCTGTTTGAAATCAATTTATCCAAGTCATCCGTGTCTTCTTCATCAGCTTCTTCAATTGTATGAGCTTTCATATTATCTTTGTTTGCAATGGCCAATTCGTATTTTGCCGTCGCTTGATTTTTGCGGGCATTTGTTTTGTTTGTATCGGTTTTTGCCGCCGGTTTGTCAATACCGGCATCCATAAAGTTTTTGTATTCGGTGTTTATGGTCGGGTCAACGACAAGTTGAACCTCATCCTTGGCAACATTTCTATTAATTTCAATGGGGGTTTCGCCTGCTTGTAAAGTGCGCAATCCGATAATGGTGCCGTTTTCATCAATATTTGCCGTAATCGGCAACTTTAAAGAGCGGAGTCGGTTATAAATATCAATCATGACTTCTTGCGAGGCATTTCCGGCAACTAATTGTCCGTTTTCGAATTTAAGATTGTATTTAAGGTAGGCCGGCCCCAAAATTTCATTTAAACGTTCCATTGGGCCGCGATTGCGATAAGATTCTTCTGCGTGGGCTTTTTTTGCTTCAGCGGCTCTTTGAGCTTGGATTTCTTCCAAAGCATCCGTAAGGTTCTTAATTTTGTCGAGGTATTTAGGTTCAAAGCAACGAGCAACCCCTTCAAGTCTGAAATCCAAACCTTCCGGCATTAATTCAATTAATGCTTTTTTGGCTTCTTCAAAGACGTCATTGGAAACGCCTTCTTTTCGAACTAAATTCGACCACATTGTAATTTTTACATTATAACCATCTGCCACTTTATTAAGCAAATCTAAATCGAAATCGTTTATTGTTGCCATAATCCCACTCCTTTTTGGTATGTTAAACTTGACATATTTTATCACGAATTTAAAATATCGTCAAACTTTTTTTTCATTGTTCCCTTTTGCTTGCGTCTTGTGTCAATAATTTTCGAAAATCAATATAAATACTCGCCGTTGCGAAATCCGAAACTTAAACCTTAAGTATATCCTTTCTAAGAGGGAATTATTAAGTTATTTACACCTAAGTTAAAAATATTGTAAAATCTAAAATCTTGTTTTTTATTTTCAAAAATGCTAAATAACTAACATGAAACAAATTATACTCTTTTTATACTTGGTTACCGTCTGTTTTTTGATGCCCATAGGGACATCCGCCAAATGCGTAATTGAAAATCCGCGCGTAATTGTGCGCGTTGACCAAGGGCGGATTAATTATATAACGCATCAATCGCGCGCTCAATTCGCGCCAAATAATGATCGGGTGCGCGGATTAACGTCTGCCAATTTTACAATCCGCTATGATGGTACCCCGCGCATTAAAAATGAAAATAAACGGGCGTGCGTAGGGATTAAAGAGGTTATTTTTTACATCGGTGTGCCGGAATTTAATGTCTACATCGACAGAAAATATAAACCCGGCACTTGTGAATATAAGGCGATTAAAGACCATGAAAATTACCATGTTGATGTTTATCGGCAAGGTGTTAAATTTTTTAAAAGCGACATAGAACTGGAACTTAAAAAGGCCCTTAATAAACAAAAACCGCAGTATGTACATTCTCAAAAAGAAGCCGAGCGTGTCTTAAATGAGCAATTTAAACAAATTTTAAAAGACGTTCAGCCGCTGGTTGATCATATCAATAAAAAGCTTAAAGAAAAAAATGAAGCCATTGATACGCCCGAGTCTTATAAAGCGACGCAAGATTTATGTGATAATTGGTAAAGCAAAAGAATCATTTGAACCTGCAATGTGTCCAAAATGGTAATGTTTTCTGGTCGAACGATTATTAAAACCAACGCATTTTCTTAAAAACGGCAATCTGAAAAATGACAATGCCGATTAATATCAACGAGATAAAAATAAATCCGTTGTTATCTTCGCCAAATGGAATTCCGCCAATATTTGCACCGAGCAGACCCGTTAAAAATGTTAACGGCGTGAAAATGACCATCACAATGGACATCATATACATCGTTTGTGAAATATTGATATTCGTTTTCGAATCCAATTCTTCCTGCGTCACAGTTGAATGGTCGCGCGCAAAATCCAAATCTTCCACCGCTTTTGCCAAATCCATATAAATGTTACGCAATCTATCGCGGTCGTCTTCGTTGAGCAACGGATGGTCAATATTTTTCATGACCTTAATCGTATTGCGTTGAGGCACCAAATAACGGCGTAAACCGACAATTTTATGGCGCAAATCGGCAATTTCGCTGCGCAACCGTTTGTCCGAACGGTGGTCATAGGTGGCAATGACTTCTTCTTCCAATTCATCGACTTCGTCATCAATTTGATCGGTCGTTTTTTCAATGCTGGCCGTCATGCTTTCTGCCAACATTAAAAAACAATCGGTCGGTGAAGAGGGGCCTTCGCCTTTGCGAATCAAGGCGCTGACTTGACGCACGGCTGGCAATGCACGGTGAGATAACGTTAAAATGCGATGTTTTTCTATCCACATATGAATGGCAATCATGTCATCCACATCGTCTTTTTTATGCGTATTGACACCTCGCATGACAACCAATAATCCCCCGTCTTGCTGGAAGTATCGCGGGCTTGTGTCTTCGTCCAACAAATTTTCAATGACGGTTTCATCCAATCCCATTTCTTCCAACCATTCTTGGTTTTCTTGATCTTTATAGTCGATATGTATCCAAAGGTTTTTTTCTTTGTAAACATCAACGGCTTCCAAATCTAATTTGCTGCCGCCGCCTTTGCCGTCTAAAGCAAAACAAAACTCTGTTGTAATCGTTGCCATGCATCACCTGTTTAAAAATTCAAGGTTGAACTGTTTATGTGCTTTTTAAGCGCCGTATTTTTATTAAATAGAGTCACTCTTTACTCGATACAACAATCGAC
>DLOI01000119.1:0-2330 GCA_002477185.1 Alphaproteobacteria bacterium UBA7488
AGCTGTGGGAATTTCCAATAATGTGTTTACACAAAATAAGGCACACTGTAACTAATCGCAGCTTTTCAACTCCGCCCACCTAAAGTGATTTAGGTGGTTTTTTGTTTCAGACCGAAAGAAACAAGTCAATCAGTTGAAACACAAAATCTTTTTCATACACATCACATAACGGCGCAATAATATGGATATTATTCATACTATGCTTGCCCAATTCAATTCTTTCTATTGTTTCAGGTGTTAATTGTCCGTTTATCAAAGCGCTTGTTTGTGCCAATGTCCATTGCCGTTTCATGCGGCATTGCAATAATTGTTCGCCCAATTCCCGGCGACGCATGCAATTTCTTATACTGTGCATTTTTTCACTCCTTTTTTAAAGTAGTCAGACTTTTCTTTCGGTCTGAAACAAAAAACCACCTAAATCACTTTAGGTGGGCGGAGCTAGTAATTCTGTATAAGGTAACAGCGTGCTTTATTATACTCTTACGAGTACTATTCAACACCATCCGCCCAAGAGAAGCGAATACCTTATAATTAGAGATTACTAGTCTCTGCCGACACCTCGCCGGCAAAAGTATATTATCATATTTAAAATATGTTGTAAAGTAATTTTTTAGGCAATTTGGAAAAATAATCCAAAGCGGGTGCGTTAATTGCGAATAAACGAATCAAGCCCGACGTAACGCCTCTTTGACAATCGGGATGGTAATGCGCCGCCCCTTTTCAAGCGATACTTTATCAACCGTATCAATCAAACGGTGTACGGCGGGAAAAGACCGTTCGATTTGTTTGACAGCGTATTCCAACACCGACGGGTCGACAAGGATATTGCGTTCGAAAAACGCTTTCATTAAAACGGCATAAATCAAATCGTCGTCGGGCGGCAAAATTTGGATTTTCGGCGCTAAATACAGGCGGGATTTTAAATCGGGCAATTTGATGTCAGGCATTTGAACGGCCGTCATTAATAAGCCGATGCCTTGTTCTTTCGTCCAATTATATAAATGAAACAATGCCGCTTCATTGGCCAACCGGTCGATATTTTCAACAACGATTTTATCAATGTGTTCGGGAAAATTTGTATCCGTCAAATCGGCGCCGTCAATCACGTTTTTTGAAAAAATATGCGCCAGGTGGGTTTTGCCGCTGCCCGACGGGCCCAAAATAACCATCGCATGCGCGGGCCAATTCGGGTACAAATCCAACCAAGTAACCGCATCTACGTTGCATGGCGCCACCATAAAATCGTCTAAATTATACGCTTTGCGATACGACAATCCCAACGATAATTGGCGCGGCATCGGCGATGAAGGGGCAGAAGGCAAAAAGTGCGCCGCATGAGTATCTGCCATTTGTTGTGTGCAAGTCCCATCGCCCATTGGGCGCGGCGTCGTCATTTCATTGACAAACGAAGCATTAACACGCCCTTGCACATCCGGCGCATATTTTGTCTCAGCGGCCGCATTATCCGTCTGCTTGTCGCAATCGGACGAAACGGGCGTTTGCAAATCATCATGCACCGATGCCATTTATTTTTTGCCTTTGTAAACGTTTGTGCCTTTATACCAAGCGATTGTATGGCGTACAACAACGCCGATAACGGCGGCAATCGGCACAGCCAACAAGATGCCCAAAAACCCGAAAATCACACCGCCCGCCAATAACGCGAAAATGACCCAAACGGGGTGCAAACCGACTTGGTCGCCGACCAATTTCGGGGTTAAAACGTAACTTTCCAAGACTTGGCCGATGGAAAAAACAACCAACAACCCAATCCATAATCCCCAACCGGCACCTTGGGAAAAAGCGATTAAAATGCTGAGCACCACGCCGGTCAAAAAACCGAAATACGGGATAAAAGACAAGATACCCGACAATATCCCGACCAAAACGCCCAAATCCAAACCGACCACCGATAAGCCGATGGCATAAAAAACCGCCAACGCAAAGCACACCGAAATTTGTCCGCGGATAAAGCCCGACAACGTTTGGTTGACCTCTTGCCAAAAACCCATCACTTGTTTTTCATATTTGGGCGGCACCAACTCTTTGGTATTGGCCGATACGTCGTTCCAATCGCGCAGCACGTAAAACAAAATCACCGGCGTGATGACAAGCAGCGAAATCACGCTGACCACCGCGATGCCGTTAGACAGCAAGTTCAAAACGCCGCCCGCCAACGTATTTAAAAAATCAAAGGTTGTTTGGCTGATGGTACCGCGCAGCTGGTCCATTTGGTCGGTAGGGATTTTGGCTTGCGTATAAGAAATCAATACGCTGACCTTTGACCAAATTGCGCCCGCAATGGCGGGGACTTTTTTCATAAAGCTGAC
>DLOI01000119.1:2366-6523 GCA_002477185.1 Alphaproteobacteria bacterium UBA7488
AAAAGAACCCTGTCACGACCGCCGTTGTGCCCCATGTGCGGTTCCACCCGTGTTTTTGCAATTTGTTGACCGCGGGATTTAAAATATAAGCCAACACAAACGCCAACACAAACGGCAGCAAAATATTGGAAATGGCAAAGAAAAAGCCGCCGGTAACCAACAAAATCAAAAAGATAATCAAAAGTGTTTTATTGAGTTTCATTTTTTCCCCTTAAATTTTTAATGCAATAAGCCGTTTTGTGTTGCGCCAAGCCCCATAGCCCCGTCCGAAGAGCCCGCGGCAGCATCGGTCGTGCCCAATTTATCCCATACCCACGTGCCGTCATGCCCGCTTTTTAAGCTGAACCCCGCTTTATCCATTTTGCGCACAATATTGTCCAGCGTATCGGCATAGGTTATTTTCAAAAAGACTTGGTTTTTATGTAACGCTTGCACTTGTACCTTTTCCAAAAACGGCAAACTTTTAATTTGTTTTTCAATGGCCATCCATTCGCTGAGGCCGTTAATCGGGATAACGATTGTCATGTCGCCGCGTTGGTCGGTCAAAGCCGTTTGGTTTTGGCGCCATTTTTTTTCAAGTTCGCCCGCCGTTTTTTTCAAAATCTGTGTCATAACGGCCGGTATGTTGGCGGCATTGGACGACACGGCAAACAACACATCGGCACTTGTCGTATTTTGCGGATAAGATTTGGCTTGAACCTTATAAATATTGCCCGTTTTGGTAACGCGCACCAATAAAGCATAATCGGTACGATAACGGATAAGCAATGCATTCAAATCGGTCAAATCGCCACTGTTCAACATGTCCAACGTGACGGTTTTTTTGTCCGCTTCATCCCCCAACGGGGCAATGAATTCGTAAATGGTGGTACCCGTTATGCCCTTTTTCATAGCTTGGTACAGCGGGCTTTGTTCATCAAAAATAACGGCTTTGTCCCCTTCGACAAAAATCGGGATGAACAAATATTTCGGGGGTTCTTTCGTAATGTACAAAATGCCTTGGCGGTTTAAAAAATCTTGAACGTCTTTGGGTTTGAATTGTACCGTCACATCCGCCATGTACTTGGTCGGCGTGGTTTTTTCATTCGCAATTGACAGCCCTTGGACAAAAGCGGACATTTCCGCCGGCGTTGCTTGGACATGCGCCGTATCGGACAAAGCCACGCGGCGCAACATCATCGGGAAAGCTTCGCGCACGGCATGGTTAAGCGCCAAATCGCGTGCTTCGACAGCTGTGTTGGCTTCGGCCGAAACCGAAATCATATCGGCGGTGTATAAATTAGCTTTGGCACAGACGGCCATTGCCATAAGGACGGTAAAAATTAAGAATTTTTTCATGCATCACCCTTTTGATATTGTTTTTTTATATTTATACTGCTATCTTCGTCAAAGAGCAACAAAAAAACATGCCAAATCTTGCGAAGATTCTTGTTTTTTTTACGGGCGAATTGATAAAGGAGGTTACCCTATGGAATATAATGCCGATAATGTTTTTGCCAAAATTATTCGCGGCGAATTGCCGTGCGATAAGATTTATGAAGATGATTGCGCTTTGGCGTTTTACGATATTCATCCAAAGGCCAAAATCCACGCGTTGGTCATTTGCAAAGCGTTGTTGACGGATTTTTCGGATTTTGTCGACCATTCGGACAGCGAAGAAATCGCTTGTTTCATGCGCGCAATTCATAAAACGGTTGAAATTTTGGGATTGGAAAAGGACGGTTATCGGTTGGTTTTTAATACGGGCAAAGACAGCGGGCAAGAAGTGCCGCATTTGCACGCTCATATTTTAGGTGGCGAAAAATTGCCCGTCGATTGTTTATAAAACCTGGGGCGGCAATGTGCCGCTAAAGAAAATTAAAAGGTTTCCCTATGCATTCTTCACTTATTCAATTTTTTGTATCANNATCGCCGTTGTGTTTGTTACGATGGCCGCCGTTTGTTTCATTATGGGCATTTCAATAGGGACGGGATATGCCGCCGAACCCGTAACCGGATTATGGACGACAATTGACGATGAAACGAATACGCCCAAAAGCGTGGTGTATGTTTATGAATATGACCATCAAGTTTACGGGCGAATTGTAAAATTATTTCAAAACGCCGACAAACGCATGTCAAAAGTGGTCGGGAACCCGCCGATTTTGGGGCATGCAAGATACGGGCGACCGGTATAAGAACGGCAAGATTTTGGACCCCAAAAAGCAAAAAATTTACAACAGCGAGCTGTGGCGCGAAGGCGATACGCTTATCGTTCGCGGCAAAATCGGACCGTTCGGGCGCAACCAAACGTGGGTAAAAAATACGGATTCATCTTTGATTCCGCCGGCACCCGTCATTCCCGCCATCCCCGTTTTAAAATAGAGCGCTTCCTTGTTTGATACGTCGAATTGCCCCTAAATCCCGCAAAAGGGATCGGTTTGTTTTTCCTAAAACCGTGTTAAAGGTTTAAGTGCGTTCGCGACCGTTGGGCTTTACGCGCACAGGTGCCGTGTTGTGAGCCGTCCGTTGCGGCGGGTTGGACGGTGCTTTGCCTATCCAGCTGCAAATCTTGCGCAATCCCGCTTTAAAAATGTTCGGGTGTTCGTCTTTATATTGAAAATAATACAACGCAGCGTCTTTTAAAAAGTTCCGTTCGTGAAACGACAAGCCGTCGACGGATGGCAGAATTTTTTCCCTTTGCCCTTTCGGACGCACGAAAAACAAAGCCGTTTCTTCGCGTGTTTGCGTTATATCGACCAATTCTTCGGCCATTTGACATAATGACAAGCGTTTTTCATACGGCATATGCGCATATTTTGTATTAAATTCTTGGCTCATATGCAAAACAATTTCTTTAAACGGTTCGGCCAATATCCCTACTTGCGCCAATGGATAAGCATAATTGCCCGTCGCCATTGGAAATCCGTCGGCTTCATTCATTAAAAATTCTTGATAAGGGGTCGGAACCCATCTGTTTTGTTGTGCCTTTTCATTCCCAAACAATGCATCCCAAAAATTTTCTTTGGCCCAGCCTTCTTGGCTGTTTGCGTCCAAATCAAGCGGCGCTTTGCAGGTTGAACCGTTCAAATCGGCGGCTTGTTCTTCTTCATGAACGTTCATTTGACCGGATGTTCGTGTTTCAAACGGCGCTGCTTTTCCGGCAGCAATTGCGGCGGCACNNCGTCGCCAAGCTGTTCATCCCTCATAAATTCAAAATCATCCAAATGGGGAATAGTGCCGACATATTTTTTGCTTAAATCCTCAATAACGTAAATCGCGCCCGTAATGGCAATGTCATCAAGTTGGCGCACCAATTTTGTTTGCCCGCTGCGTCCGCACAAAATATCATCAATTTCGCCGACAGTGTGGCAACTTCTGACCAACTTTAAAATCATTCGGCCCATTGCCTTTTTATCTTCCGGAGCAAAATCGCGGGCAATGTCATCCATATCTTGTCGAATCAGTTGGGAAACATGCTTATCGGCATCAAAAATGCGTGTCATTTTTTGTACGCGCTTTTCGGTTTGTTCGGCTGTCATATGCATCGGGAAACCTCCATAACGTTGATGATTTTTGAAACGGTAATTTTATTATATAGACATTTGTGAAGACTTCAAGGAACTTAATACAAAAATTATTACCGAATATTTCAATAAAACAAAACCTTGCATTTTATATTCGCCGCTTGTAAAATAGACGTCACAAAATCGGCAAAACAACAGGCCTTCGAAACACTGTTTGCCATGTTTGCCGAACTGCAAAAACCGTTCAATCGAAAGGGACCTCAGATGAAAAAATATTTGTTTATTGCCTTAACCATGCTGTGTTTAACGGCTTGTCAAACCGAACAAAAACCCGAAACGTTATCGTTAGACCAAAAATCGGCGTTAAGAACTTGTTTAATGAACGAAAGCTTGGCGGCCGTTCAAAACGGCACGGCTTTTACCGCCGATTTGTCCGAATTGGCACAAAGTATCGCCAAATCGTGCGTCAAAAAACAAGCCTTGCAAAATTTAGGGTTGGACGACGAAAGTGCCGCGTGGGCTCAAAATATTTTATCGTCGGTTGCAACAAACAAGTAAGTTATGATTATTTAATATGCAACCCATATTATGTCGGCGGATATTACCGCCGATATTTTTTTCATAAAATTATAAAATTAAATTTTATTTAAC
>DLOI01000011.1:0-3708 GCA_002477185.1 Alphaproteobacteria bacterium UBA7488
TTGTCATGTTTTTTATCATATCGAAAATTAACAAAAAACACAACTAAAAACAATTGAAAAATTTTAAAATATCTCTTTAAACATTCAAGAAGCCGGCATTTCTTTAATTGAAGCGTATACTCAGCCCTTGATTTCCATTCCCGAAACACAGGCGGCGTTTATGGAAATGAATAATGGCTTTAAACGGATGTTTGTTGAATTGTTGCGCAAAGTGGGGCGTCAAATCGGCCTTAATTTCGGCGAAAGCGCCGGATACGATGTTTTATCTGATAAGCTTTTAAGCGGTTGGAAAGATGCGCAAGATTTGGCGGGTTCCCCCGAGTTGAAAGAATTCAGAAGCGTTTTGGGGGATTTAGCAAGTTTTTCCCCCGATTTATTGTCCAGGCAAACGCAAAACCTGTTGTCGAATTTATTTCAAGTGTTGGATAAATCCGAACGGTTAATGTTAAAATCCGTGCTGCAAAACCCTAAACAAGTTGAATCATTTTTGCAAGATTTTACTCGTACGCCGAAAGATATGAGTTTGCTTAAAAATTTTCGCGGATTACTTTATGATTATGATAAAAAAGATCGGGCGCGCCAACAACAAGAACGCGAACAAATGATGCGTTTGCAACGCGACCGTTTGTTAAATCAGCGGCATAATCGCGTCAGGTAAAAAAGGAAAAACGATATGGCAAAAAATCTTGTTTTGTGGGATTGGGACGGAACAATTGTCGATAATCATGGCGCGGCGCGGTTAGCTTTGCAAGATATGGCCGATAAGTACGGGTTGGAAAAAATTACAGATGATGATTTGCAAAATGTGATGGGAGCGTACCGCGGTGCGTTTTGGACCTTTCATTTCGGTTCGAAGGCCGATGAACCATATCAATATTTTATTCAACGTTTTGAAGAAAATAATAAAAAAAATGCGCCTGTCATTTATCAAGGTGTCACGCAGGCATTAGATTATTTAAAAGTTAATCAAGTTCCCCAAATTGTTTTAAGCAATATGCCCCAAGCGATGCTTGATGAACAATCCGAACGTACGGGCTTGCGCGAGTACTTTGTGCGTTTAGTGGGATTGGGGAAAGGTCAAAAGGATAGGAAACCGCATGTGGAACATGTCCAACAGGCCGTGCGTGGGATTGATTATGACAAGTTGATTATGATAGGCGATGGCGAATCGGATTTAATGACGGCCAAAAATGCGGATGCTCAAATGGTTTATATTGCTCAAAAACCGCGTACGGATTTCAAGTATGATTTTTTGGCAAAAACACATGCGCAAATTATGGAATTTTTAAAACCGTTGATTGAAGGTAAATAAATGCAAGATACATTGGTCATTTGGGATTGGGACGGCACAATAATTGACAATATGCAAACGGGCATGTCAGCGCTTGCGGATATGGCAAAAAAGTTTGGATTGTCCGCTCCGAGCTTGGCAGATGCAAAAAATGTGATGACAACCCTAAAGGCTCCATATTGGGATCAATTCGGGAAAGATTGGGAAATATATGGGCGCTACTTTTTAGAACGATTTAAATATCATTCCAATGTCCATGACTAAAAATTCCATAATTTGCGCANNTTTTCGATGGGGTGCGCGAAACAATGGCATGGCTTAAAATCATGGGCGTGCGTCAATTAGTCATTTCAAATAAACCCGATGATATAGTGCAAGAAGAATTTAAACGCACCGATTTGGATAAATATCTTATGAAAGCATGCGGCATGGATTTTCATGACGGATTGCATAAGCCGCAAAAAGAGTATGCCCAAAAATGTTTAAATGCAATACCCTATCAACGCTTGATAATGATTGGCGATAGTAAGATGGACATGGATTTTGCTGACAATATTGGGGCGGTTGCGATTAATGTGTCTCCTGATGCGCGAGTGGGGTGTGGTTATATTATTTCATCGCATGCACGTTTGTTACACGTTTTGAAAAAAGAATTTGCCAAAGGGAAAATATGAAAAAATACGTAATTATTTGGGATTGGGACAATACGTTGGCGGATACCAAAAAAGCAGTTTTGGAAGGGATAAAGGATGTTGCGCGGCATTTTAATTTGCCCGATATAACCGAAGCGGATTTAAAAAATGTCATGACCGAACATCGTGGTAAATTTTGGCAACGCAGTTTTGGCGATGATTTGATGGTTGGGATTAATTATTATATCGCGGCTTACCCCAAATATGCCCATTTGGTTGAATTATTTGATGCGACAGTTCAAACACTTGATTATATTCAAGAGAGAAAAATTCCGCAAATCATCTTAAGCAATAAAGCCCATCAAAATTTGGAACGCGAAGTGGGACAATCCGGCATTGCTTCGTACTTTGCCCGCATTGTCGGTTCGGATGAAATCAGAGGGGGAAAACCCGCACTTGAATTTGCCCGATATGCATTAGAAGGCATTGATTACGATGATATAATCTTGATAGGCGACGGGTTATCGGATATGTTAATGGCTGAAGTTTTGGGTGCGGTAAGCATTTGTATCGGCGATAATGTGCCTGAAGGAACGGCATATGATTTCAAAGCAAATACGATGCAAGATGTGTTGCCGATTTTAAAAAGGATTTTAAAAGATGCCTAAGCCATTAATTATTTGGGATTGGGATAATACGTTGGCGGATACGTTTGAAGCCTTGTATGATGCGCATATCGACCTGTGCGATAAATACGGCAAACGCCATGTGACGCGCGAAGAAGTTTTAAGCGCTATTTGTGGCGAAGGAGTCCCTTTTTGGAAAGAATTGTTCGGCACTACAGACCATGCCGAACGCAGCGATTACTATTACAAACAATCCGCCGTCCATTTAAAACAAAAAGCAGGACTTATGAAGGATGCCGTTAAAGTTTTGGATTGGGTGAAAGGTCAAAGTATCCCTCAAGTTATTATCAGCAACCAAATGCAGTGGCTTTTAGACATTGAATGTGAACGGCTTGGGGTTGCGTCGTATTTTGAACGNNGTCGGGCGTATTGATGCTTTAAAAAAGCCGCATCAAGATTATCTGACACGTGCGCTTGACAAAATTGAATTTGACACATGTGTTGTTTTAGGCGATGGTTTGTCTGATATGAAAACGGCGCAAAATTTGGGCGGTTTCGGTTTGCTGGTGCGAACGCATAATCCAACGGCAGACATGCCGTATGATAAACATGTGCGCGATTTGGCAGAGGCACTGGATTTTTTAAAAACGTACATTCATTGAAAATAGATAAAATTTAAAAGGGTAAACGATGGTTAAAACGCAGTGGGGATCGAAAATCGGATTTATTTTGGCAACCGCAGGGTCGGCCATCGGTTTGGGAAATATTTGGCGTTTCCCGTATTTAGCGGGACAAAACGGCGGCGGCGCGTTTTTATTGTTGTATGTGCTCAGCATGATCGGTATCGGATATTTCTTGTTATTGGCGGCTTTGACATTNNCGGACGCGTTGCAGGTACGAACATTATCGACGGATTTCAAGCTGTCGCCGTTAAAAATAAAAAGAAAGTCTCAAAAATTTGGGGCGCGCTCGGCGGGTCATTGGCCGCTGTCAATGTTGTGTTGGTCGCCAGCATTTACACGATTGTGTCGGGGTGGACGTTGATGTATGTGATTGAAGGCGCCTCGCATGTTATAGGGGTTGCGCACAGGCCGTTGGATGGTGCTTTATTTGAACGATTGACCGATTCGTTTCGAATACAACTTTTTTGGACGGCGGC
>DLOI01000011.1:3790-6815 GCA_002477185.1 Alphaproteobacteria bacterium UBA7488
TTTATGGCGATTTGGATTTATATGTTGCCGGGATCCGAAAAAGGGATAGCTTTTTTCTTGATGCCTGATTTAGGGGTGCTTGGGTTTGCGGCGGATGGATTTCATTTTAAAACGTTTGCAGATTTGTTGTTAAAAGCAATGGGGCAGGCCATATACTCATTGTCGCTGGGGTTAGGCGTCATTTTTGTGTACGGATCTTATTTAAAAGAAAACATCAATATCCGCTCGTCGGCCTCATGGGTTGTTGCTTTGTCAATTGTTGTTTCGGTTTTGGGCGGTTTAATCGTATTGCCGGCCGTTTTTGCGTTCGGATTGGAACCCGCAGTTGGCCCCAGTTTAAGTTTTGTCAGCTTGCCTTTGGTTTTTTCACAAATGGCAGGTGGTACGATTTTGATGTTTATCTTTTTTGTGTTGTTATTTGTGGCGGCATTGACCTCTTTGATTTCCATTCATGAAGCGTTGGTTAATTTGTTGATTGACAAAATGAATGTGTCGCGTATTCGTGCCGTTTTGGTCATGATAGTATTAAATTTGTGCGGGTCGGGGATTATTTTGGCCTCTTTCACAAAATTGTGGCCTATTCAAATCAAAGGTCAAGATTTGTTTGGCGCCATTGATACGTTTACGGGGTCATATTCGATGGCCTTGTTGGTTTTGGTTTGTACCTTGTTTACGGGTTTTGTCGTTTCAACAGTCATTGTGCGCGATATGAATCGTGGTGCGCACCCGATGGGCAAACCATTTAAACGGTATCTGCGTTTTACGTTGCGCTTTACCGCGCCGATTATCTTAATTGTTTTATTTTTAAGCGGCATATTCGGCTAGACTTTAATTCAACACCCTTATAAGAACGTTATATATACGTTGAGGTATATGTAGCGTTTGTTTCATACATTTTATAATTGTGAATTTACACATAACTGTATTTCATTTTATTTTTATAACTCACTTTTTAAATTTTTTTTATGGAGCATTTTTTATAAATTAAAATAAATGCTTGTAAAAATAACTTTTTAATTGTTAAAAAAGCTTGACAAAACGGTGAGAAGGGAAGGGGGGTATACTATAGTTATGTTAAGAAATAATACTGCTCATAACACAGGAGGAAAGTATGAAAGCGTAAAAAAATTAGCAGCAGAACAACAACAAAGTCCTTTAGTTAAGGATATTGAAAGGGAATACAAGAAAGAAAAAGTTTCTTCCGTTTTAAAAGAAGCGCGTCGTTTAAGTATTGCTATGGGATTAGGCGCCATTCTTGCAGGACTGGGTATGGTCGATAATATTATGAAAAACCGAGTGAATGATGCTAAATTTTTAGGGATTGGGTTGTTAGGATTAGCTTTGCTGGCTGTTGCTGATGTTAGAAAGTTAAAAAACACCGTCTTATCTGCGGAAAACAGAGCCATATTGAACGTTATAAAACCTTATTTAGATGATGATGAAAAAGATTAAGCAAAAAATATTGATGAAAGTGACGGGTATAAAATCGGAATGAATGGCACGATGGGTGGCACAATTGCAATGAGCTACTTCATTTATTGCCGGTAAGACGCCATTGGCTGAAAGTTTGACTGTTGGTATGATTGCAGGAAGTGCACCCTTGTTAGCTGAAGAAGTTGTAAGGACTAAAGATATAAAAGAAAATCATCAATTTTTAACGAATAGAATATATTATTTAAATAAAGGCCGATAACATTTTCGGTTTTAAGATTTAATATAATAATTACTTACCCCCTTTGCCTTTTTCAAAGGGGGTAAAAAAAAGCTTAAGATTTTATATGCTCATGATGATAATATTTTGATTTCTTAAACGCATTCATAATGTGAGAACAAATTTGCTTGGGCGTTTTATTGGTTGTGTCGACCACTAAATCAAAATTTTTTTCATCGTCAATATTCACGCCATACGTACCCATAAAACGTGCAACTTCGGACGCACGGCGGGCAATAAGAGCCGATTTTGCATCTTCAAGCGTTTCGAATTTGACCTCTGATGTACGGGTTTTATCGTTAAACACGCGTCGTGCGGCTTCATTGACGGCGACGTTTAATTTGACTTTAAAGGAATCGGGCAAAAAGTAAAAAGCCATGCGCGAATCTACAATATAATTTTTGCCGGAATTTTTCAAATCGCGAAAAACACCGTCAATTTCTTGGTCAATGGCCGGGTTCGAATCTGCCATATGGTTTAGTTGTAAGGTCGTTACGCCGTATTTTAACGCAATCTTGCGTTGAGCCGCGCCGGTTGAATAAGTATCATATCCCAAGTCGGCGGCCAACAATTTCATAACGGTGGATTTACCACTGCCAAGAGCCCCTGAAATTGTAATAATATTTGCTTTATTCATTTATCATTATCCTTCTAAATATCCAAATTCTCCACAAATTTGGCGTGTTCTTGGATAAATTGGAAACGGTATTCGGGTTTGTTCCCCATCAACCGTTGGACAATGTCGGCCGTATAGTTAAATTCTTCCGTATCTTCTTCGGTTGCTTTGTGCGGGATTGCGACGCGTAACAATGTGCGTTTTTTCGGATCCATTGTTGTTTCTTTTAATTGCGCCGGCGGCATTTCCCCCAAGCCTTTAAACCTTGAAATATCGACATTTTTAGCATTTTTGAATTCTTTTTTAAGCAATTCTTCTTTTTCTTCTTCATCGGAAGCATAGACGGATTTGCTGCCTTGCGTCAAACGAAACAAAGGCGGCAATGCCAAATACAAATGCCCGTTTTCAATAAGCTTTGGCATTTCTTGATAAAAGAATGACATTAACAACGACGCAATGTGGGCACCATCCACGTCGGCATCAGTCATGATAATGACTTTGTCATAACGCAAAGCTTCTTCATTATACTTATCACGTCGGCCGCATCCCAATGCTTCGGTAATATCTTTGATTTCTTCATTCGCTAAAATTTTGTCGTTGCTGGCGCTGATGACGTTTAAAATTTTACCGCGGATGGGCAAGATAGCTTGTGTCATACGGTCGCGCGCTTGTTTGTTGAAAATGCCATTAAAGACCCG
>DLOI01000040.1 GCA_002477185.1 Alphaproteobacteria bacterium UBA7488
CCGATGCAGGCGCCGACAAACGGTTCAATGACGATTGTGCTTTTATGGTATCACGCCTTAAAAAACAAAGTGCGGTAACGGATGTCATCTTAATGACGACGGGCGATAAAGAGGCTTTAAAACAATTAAAAACAAATAACAATGTTGTCGGATTTTTTCCCAATATTGTCGATAAAAGTATTGAAACGGGCGCTGCGTATGAAAAGGAAATTTTGCCCCATGATTTGTTATTTGCCGCAAACCCGGCTTTAAAACGCAAAGTGTGTGGCAATTGGTTAAACATGGATGATGTGGCTTATGGCATTAGCGCGCATGTGCCAACTTTAAACGGTGTGTTCCCGGGGTTAATCGGAACGCAAAAATTGCGTGCCGCCGATTATCAAAATGCTTGTGAACAAAGTGCGATGGGTTTATCCGTCAGCCATATCAACGATGTTTATTTGTATCAATCCGACAGGCTTGCCCACATTGTCGGCAATGGCGCCCTTGTGTTTTTAGAGGGCAAATCGGGCTATAAAGATTTTTTCGGTGATGATGAAATGGCTTTTTATGATACAATGGACGAATTGTACGATAAAATCAAATTTTACAAAAATAATCCGACTTTACGTCAACAAGTGGCCAAAGCGGGTCATGACAAATATGTAAAGTTATTTAATGAAATCCGCGTTGCAACCTATCTGTCCGATTTATTGTTTGAAGGCAAAGATTTGCATGATACGCCGTGGGCAATTGAAGTATAAAAGTATATTTTAAAACTTGTCGTTCATATCCAAAGTATTTGTCAAACTTTCTTGACTTGTGTTTGGGAAAAATATATAATTATTATTATTTTGGAGAAATACATGTCAAATTTTACCTATCATTGCCATACAACAAATTCAGATGGCAAAAATACGCCGCTTGAGATGATGCAACGAGCCAAAGAGCTCGGGTTTAAATCCATCGGCATTACCGATCATTTCAGCTATCATCCCAACAATGACGACCATTCGCCGTGGGATATGTCCACAGTGGATAAAGCGATTGATTATTGGCTTAAGTGTTATGATAAAGTTCAACAAGCGGCTGCTCAGGTTGATATAAAAGTTTTATTCGGTTTTGAGGTTGATTTTTATAAAAGCGCAAGGTGGCGTTCGGATTTTGAAAAAATTTTGGCACGTTGTCCGTATGATTACTTATTGACATCAACACATTATTTGCGCAATGCGGATGAAAGCAAACGCATATCGATATTTCATACCGGCCCGAACGGAACTTATGAAGACGAGTTGTTGGACAGCTTTTGGGATACGACGGCGGCAGCGGTTCAAAGCGGTTATTTTGATTTTATCGGTCACATGGATTTGTTTGAACACCGGGGCATAGCCAAGAAAGCGTATACGGATGAAAAGGCGCGCGTTTTTGAATTAATGCAACGTGTTCATATGGCTGCAGAATTGAACACGGGCGCTAAACGACACGGCGCGTTGTTTTATCCATCCGAAACTTTCTTAAAAGAAATGTTGCCCTACGATATTTCGTTGATGGTAAACGATGATGCCCACAGCACTGAGCAATTGGGTACTTGTTTTGATGAAGCCGAAGACCTGTTGGCACGCATTGGGTATACGAACCGTATTGATTTGGCTCAAAAATAAAATTTCTGTTTTTTTGTAGCCACAATCGGCAACGGCAATCTACCCTTGATTGTCAAAAGATGGATGCATGCCGTTTTTTACAACGAATCGTAAACACGGCGGATTTCTTGAATATCTTGCCACATGAGCCATTTCGGGCTGCCCGGCGTGCGTTGTCCATTTCGCAATAAATACNNACGACGGGTGGAATATCGGCATCATTTTGGCGCCGTTCGGGCCGTCAAACCATTGGCCGCGCACTTTTGTGATACCTGAATCCGTGTCAATAAAAGATTTTAACGCCACTTTGCCGCACAACAAAATAATGCGCGGTTTAATCAAGTTTAATTGCGCATCCAAATATTCGCGGCACGCGTCTTTTTCTTGCGGTGTCGGGTCGCGATTATCGGGCGGGCGGCATTTAATGGTATTGCAAATATAAACATCTTTTTCACGCGAAAACCCGACGGATTCAAATATTTTATCCAATAATTGACCCGCTTTGCCGACGAAAGGTTTACCTTGTTGGTCTTCATAAAAACCGGGCGCTTCGCCGACCAGCATCATTTTGGCAGTTGGAGTGCCGTCGGAAAAAACAGTATTTGTACGGGAATGCGCTAAGCCGCATTTTTGGCAATGGGCACATTTTTCGCGCCAAATTTCAAGCTCTTGAATCATGGGGTTTGTCTCCTTATCATAACGCATGATTATTGTGCCTAAAATTTTATGCATTTTCAAGTTATTTTTTATGGTTTTTGATTTTTTTTATGCCCGCAACTTAAATGTTTGCGCCAAAAACATATGTATATATGCAGCATGTATTTGTCGGATATATGATAATTAAACCCAAGAAATTTTGAAACAAATTTTTCCAAATTGTCTAAAAATAAACTTGACATGGTTGTTATATTGTGTTATTTTGATTTTGCTGGCGGGTGACGGCGAGGCTCGAAACCTCTTTTGCTGTAATTCGCTCCTTAGGGGCGGATGGTACCGACACGATAGTTGGTGAGAACAAGCTTTGCGAAGTTCGAACCTTA
>DLOI01000044.1 GCA_002477185.1 Alphaproteobacteria bacterium UBA7488
GATAAAATTGACCGTTAAGCGGTAAGGGTATGGATTGGACACAAGGCCCCTGGAGCCGCGCAATTTTATTGAAAGGGCGTTTGAAACAATTCCGCGAACAGCCTATAACGCGGCCGCCTTAAAAATGGGATATAATGTTGTTAAACCAGCGCTGTCGTATGGCGGTTCCAAATTGGCGCACGTGTGGCATGCGCCCAAAATTTGNNTGGCAAAGTCAATAAAATTGCCGAAGCGACGCTTAATCCTGCATGGGAAGATTGGATACGCCAAAGCATGGCTGTCGGAGGGATGGAAGCTTTATTCAATCCGCAAAGCGAACTGGGCAAATATGGCACCACAGTAATGGGGTTAGGCCTTTTGAATATAAAAAATCCTACGGAGTTGTTGAAGGCTCCCTTTCAGAAAGGTTTTATAAACAAAGTGGGCGCTTTGGGGCGCCAATCTCCCGCACAAACAATTAAAAGTATAACGCGCCATCCCAAAATGCAAGATTTTGTGGAAGATGTGTTAATCGGCGAAGGTATCAAACGATATGTGGGAAATCGGCTTGACCCGCGCGCCCATTCATCAACATCCGCACAAAACGCGCAGCCTTTGACATCTATGGCGGATACAAATATCAAACCTGCATCCGTTTTTTATAATCCATCTTTGAAACCGGCGGGGATAGCTCCTTTTTTCCCAAACGCATACAAAAAGCCATATCCGATGAATATGTATTTTGATTATACTGCGCCCGCTGCCAAAGAAAGCGCACCGTTTATCAATCCGCCTTTCATTAACTCTTTACGCAAGCCGTTTAAATAGGGAGTTTGAAAACCATACGACGCCGTTTTTTATACGAAAAGATATCTAATTTATTGACAATCAATCGCGCCCGCTATAAAATTCAAAATAATTAAATAAAGGNNTTTGTATGTGTTTTTTGTTATTGAAGGATTTTTGGCTATTTTTATGTTTTTAAATACCATTTTTGTTGATAAAGATTGACGGTTATTATTCAAAATAATTAAATAAAGGGAGAAAAAGAAATGGTAAAACCGGCAAGTTATTGGATTGAAGATGTCATGCGTACGCGTCCGGGGCGTATTGTTGTCAGCTTTATGTTTGTAATTGGCATTTTCAGAATATTTTTTATTGATATTCATTATTGGTTTCAACTGTGGCATCGCAAACGGCGGATGAACCTCAAAAAAAGTCCACATCGCCGCGGCGGGGTACCGTCACGGTCATCGCGCGGACGGTTAAATTTGATTTTGTATGTGTTTTTTGTTATTTGGGGATTTTTGGCTCTTTTTATGTTTTTAAATACCATTTTTGTTGATAAAGATTGACGGTTATTATTCAAAATGATTAAATAAAGGGAGAAAAAGAAATGGTAAAACCGGCAAGTTATTAATTTGCAGTTAAAAGATAAACAAACGGTTTCGTGCTGTATAATGCCGCCCTTAAGAGCTTTATTATTAAATGTCGGTGATTGCATTTTTGCTTTTTTATACCTTAAAGTATAACCATTCAAATCAAAGCCACGAAATTCTTATTCATCAGACAATAAAACTACCGTATGCAAAAAGATTTTTAATCGGTTCGTTTAAATCGCTTAAAAAAAAATTTAAGATTATATGGTGTTTATTTGGTCGTTTTACCGTTACATATTGTGTTTAAGCGGTGGCATAAGAAGTAACAAATTTAAAAATTCATTCATTAACGTAAATGTATTACGCGGCATTGGCGCTGCGCTTTCAAGGGCGTTTTATACGGGGTTGGGCCGATTGGCTTAACCTTGAAGTTTTAGGAAAAACTTTAGACGGCGGCAATAATATTTTGCAAAACATAAAATATCCGATTGGCGCGTGGTATTTAATCATTAAGAATCGTTAAAAATAAAACATTTCAATGTATATCAAAGGAGCGAACAGATGCAAATAGACTTAATAAAATTAGCGGCGGGGACGAAAGCAAGAGCTAAAGACGTCAATGACAATAACGATATTTTAAAGTCGGCGATTTATCAATTGGAAGAACAAATTAACGATTTTTCCACCTATATCGAAGATTTAAAACGAAAACCTACACGAGCGGCGTTTGAAGTATATTATTATTATTCAACGAAGGCGCCGACGGGCGCTTTTCCTTTATGGACGGGCGAATGGATTAATCATTGTAAATCGTTGTATCCCGATTTTTGGAATGAACTTGTCAAACGTAAAGAAGCGGGGCAGGTAAGGGCCGTTGAAAATGATGTTTACGAACAAGAAGTAACAAACAAAGGGCAATGTGGCGCTTTCGTTGTAGATGAACTTAACGGACATGTCAGATTGCCAAAAATCACGCGTTTTATATCTTCGCTCGAAAATGAAATTGATATTGGTACGACGCAAGATGCGACTTTGCAAAAACATAAACATAATTTTATTGCATCAACAAATGGAGGCGCCCATGGTGCAACGGCTACGTCATATGTTGCTTCAACAACGTATGCTGCAAGTTCGGCAAGAAGTTTGTGGACGAGCGCGGGCAATGTAACAAATACTGTTGCAATCGCCGAAAATGGTACTGATGCAAAGGGACATCCTCAAAACGTTCGCATGGGGCTTTATATCCAAGTTGCCAATAATGTAGCGGAAATATCTCAATTGGATCCGGACGTTATTCAAAATGATTTAACGGCANNCAGCTGTAGAAGAAATTGCCGAAGCAAAAGCAAGTGCCTTGGAACAAATTGAAATAAGCAAAGGGGAAGCTTTAGTTGAAATTGTCAACACAAAAGACGAGGCGTTAAACCAAATGGATAATGCATTGCAAGAGGCTTTGGAACAATTAAACGCATCTGATGTCTTAAGCGGGATTGAACAGGCATTAAACCAAATTAACGGAGGGTACTAATGTCCATAAAAGAAGAAATAATAGAATTAAATCAGA
>DLOI01000067.1:0-2736 GCA_002477185.1 Alphaproteobacteria bacterium UBA7488
CATCTTCGCCGCGCATATTTTTTTTAATGCAAAGGAACCGGGCGTGTCCGAAAAAAACGTACATTGGAAGTGGATATTCCGCGCGGCGTGGATTCGGGTATTCGCATGCGTTTGGCGGGCGAAGGAAATGCCGGGTTGCGCGGTGGCGAACGGGGCGATTTGTATGTGTTTTTAACTGTGGAAGAACATGACATTTTCCATCGTCACGGCGATGATTTGCATCTTGAAATGCCGATTTCATTTACTCAGGCAGCCCTTGGGGCAAGCGTTAATATCCCGACAATTGACGGTATCGGCGAAAAATATGAAATTAAGGCGGGAATGCAAACGGGTACGCAAGTTAAATTTAAGGGCAAAGGCATGCCCGTTTTGCGTTCGGGTGCTTTCGGAGATTTGTATGTGACGTTTAAAGTAACGACGCCCAAAAACTTGACGGCAAAAGAAAAGGAACTCTTAAAAGAATTTGCGGCTTTGCGCGGCGACGAAGTTTCAGAATGCACGGACTTTTTTTGCAAAATCAAACGTTTTTTAAGTGGCGAGTAATTATTAAATTATATGTGGCATAAATAGCATTTGTTTTTTTAATGTTTTGATGGGATGATTGTTAATTTTTAAACTATCCCAAAAAGCTGACGCGGATAAGTTCTTTGGTATAAGCGTCCTGCGGGTTTGAAAAAATTTGAGCCGTGTTTGCATATTCGACTGCACGGCCGTTTTTCATAACCATGATTTTATCGGACATCATTTTAATCGTCTTCATGTCATGGGAAATGAAAATATACGCCAATTTATAAGTGTCTTGCAAATGGATTAACAGTTCCATTAATTGGCGTTGGGTATAAATATCCAGTGACGAGGTTACTTCATCCAATACCAAAACCGCGGGATTTAAAATTAAAGCCCGAGCAATGGCCACCCGCGTGCGTTGTCCGCCCGATAATTCGTGCGGATACCGCGGCATAATATCGGGCGCCAAACCGACGTCTTTTAACACTTTTTGCACGCGTGCATGGATTTGTGCATCGGTCAGGATGTTATTTTTTACGCCCTTTATGCGTTTCATAAGGCGGACTATACGATTGCCGCGCCGCACCTTTAACCCTTCGCCGACTATATCGGCAACCATCATGCGCGGGTTCAATGATGATGACGGGTCTTGCAACACCATTTGGATATGCCCGCGCGCTTCACGCAATTTTTTGCCCTTTAACGCAAAAAAATCTTGCCCGCGCACATTTACCTTTCCTTTGGCGCCGATCAGGCGCATTAACCCTTGCCCCAAGGAAGATTTCCCCGACCCGCTTTCGCCCACGATGCCGAGCGTTTGACCTGCACATAAATCAAAATGAACGTTGCGCACCGCTTCGAATTTTCCGTAAAAAATGCTTAAGTTTTGAACGGATATAACGGGATTTTGCCCGTCACAATTTACTTTTTTGCGTGGCAGCGGTGCCATGTCTTCGGGCGTGCGGGTCGAAATGATTTTGCCGAATTTCATCACGTAAACGCGGTCGGCAATTTGGCGCACGACATCCAAATCATGCGTGATGAATAAGATAGCCAATCCCAGTTGTTTTTGCACCTTTTTAAGCAGTGCCAAAATTTGTGCTTGTACACTGACATCAAGCGCCGTTGTCGGTTCGTCGGCGATTAACAAATCGGGTTTGCCCGCCAGAGCCATAGCTATCATCACGCGTTGGCGTTGGCCGCCCGACAATTCATGCGGGTAAGAATCGTAAATGCGTTTCACGTCCGATAATTCAACTTGGCGCAACAGTTCATATACGCGTTCTTTATTCGGGTTATCGGTATGCAACGCCAACGATTCGTAAATTTGGTCGCCCGCCGTATGCAGCGGGTTTAAACTGGTCATCGGTTCTTGGAAAATCATTGCGATTTTGCGACCGCGGATTTGTATCATTTCGGCTTCGGATAAATCAACAAGATTTTTTTTGTCAAACCAAATTTCGCCGCGCAAAGTGGCATAGTCTTGCAAGCGCAAAATGCTCATCGCCAAGGTAGATTTGCCCGACCCGNNCCGACAAGGGCGACGAGTTCGCCTTGCTTAATGGCCAACGAAACGCCTTTCACGGGTGTGAAGTCTTTAAATTTGACGCGCAACTTTTTCATTTCCAAAAGGTTCATGCGCCCTCCTTTTTATGCGGGTCAAATGCATCGCGAACCGCTTCGCCGACAAAAATAAGCAACGATAAAATGAATGTCATTGTAAAAAAGGCCGTCAGTCCCAACCATGGCGCGTTTAGGTTATCTTTGCCTTGGCGTATTAATTCGCCTAAAGAAGGCGTACCGGCGGGCAGGCNNNCCCGACAATGATACGATAGCGCCCGCCAACATAAACGGCACATAGGTAATGGTCGCCACCAACGCGTTGGGCAAAATGTGTTTGAGCATGATTTGAAAATCCGGCACGCCCAAACCGCGCGCGGATTTGACGTAATCCAAATTCCTGGTCTTTAAAAATTCGGCGCGCACGACACCCGTTAAGGATGTCCAACTGAACAACAACAAAATCAACAAAATGGACAGGAAACTCGGCGCGATAATGCTGGAAATAATAATCTTGATAAACAGTTGCGGCAACGAGCCCCAAATTTCCAAAAACCGTCCGATAAACAAATCCGTTTTGCCGCCGAAGTACCCTTGAAGTGCACCGACGAAAATGCCGATAAGCGCCGAAAAAAACGTTAATGCAATACCGAAAACAAGACCTAAACG
>DLOI01000067.1:2856-4172 GCA_002477185.1 Alphaproteobacteria bacterium UBA7488
CGACCCTGAACATCCATGCGCCGAATTGATTTCGTTTTGCGTAAAGGGGTCCAAATATTCGGTTTCGGTCGGCAGATTGCCCGCGAAAAACGAATCGGGAATTTTTTCAACCAGCGGGAAAAACCACCGCCCTTTATAGGATAGCAACAACGGATTATCGTTAGCCAAAATCGGAGCCAATAATGATAAAAATAAAATTGCCGTTAAAATGATGGCCGAATAAAAACCGCGTTTGTTGGATTTGAAAATGGCCCATCGCCGTTTCATCAGCGGCGTGATGATACCCGCTTTAAAATTCTTGCGGCTGTTTGGCGCATGGATGTTCAGGGTCGTCTCGGGCGCTGTATCGCCACCCGTTTGTTCGGCATCAACCATATGTAGCAATGGTTGGTTTAATGACAATTTATTTTTGGATTTTGAAAAAAAGGACAAGAAACGTTTCATCACGACATCCTTTTGTCAAAGTGGATGCGCGGGTCAACCAACGTGTAAACAAAATCGCTGATAAGGTTTAATATCAGCCCCAGTAACGCGAACAAATACAGCGTGCCGAAAACAACAGGATAATCTCGATTTTGGACGGCTTCAAATCCCAACAATCCCAATCCGTTGAGTGAAAAAATAACTTCGATTAAAACCGAACCCGTGAATAACATGCCGATGAGCATGGCCGGAAATCCCGCAATCACAATCAACATCGCATTACGAAACACATGGCGATATAAAATTTTGTGTTGCGTCAATCCTTTTGCCTTTGCCGTGCGGACATAGTTTTTGCTCAGTTCATCCAAAAATGCATTTTTGGTTAAAAAACACAAACTGGCCAAGCCCCCAATCGTCATGGCGAATACGGGCAATACCAAATGCCAAAGGTAATCCAAAATCTTTTTCCACCACGGATAAAATGCCCAATCGTCCGATGTTAAACCTTTCAGCGGGAACCAATCGAAATAGGTGCCGCCCGCAAAAATGATAATCAAAAATATGGCCAATAAAAATGCCGGAATCGCGTAGCTGACAGTTAAAAACCAACTGGTCGCAATATCGAATTTTGACCCGTGTTTAACCGCCTTTCGAATCCCGAGCGGTATTGCAATCAAATAAATCAGCAGGGTTGAGAACACACCCAGCGAAATTGAAACGGGCAATTTTTCAAATATCAGTTCGATGACGTATTTGTCTTGGTAAAAGCTTTTGCCGAAATCAAAAACGGCATAATTTTTAACCATTGTCCAAAACCGCTTTAAAGGCGGTTGGTCAAAGCCGAATTGTTTTTCCAATTCTTTTTTTAAGCTTTAACTGTCAGCTACGCGATT
>DLOI01000067.1:4193-9593 GCA_002477185.1 Alphaproteobacteria bacterium UBA7488
GAAGACCCCGATATGCGCGCCAACGCATCTTGCGGCGCGGACGAAGTGATTTTCGTCATCATTTGTTCAACGGGTCCGCCGGGCGCCAATTGGACAAATAAAAAATTGACCGCCATAATCCCCAGCAGTGTAATCGGAATAAATAACAACCGTTTTAAAAAGTAACTTTTGCTCATGAAAAAAAGTATGGACGAAAATGCCGCCAAAAGCAAGGGAAAATTGACTTTTAATCAAATGCGATACGGATGAATTTTTTTTAGATTTTAATTGACGTTGTTTTTGCAGGGCAAAGTAAAAAAACTCTTGACAAAAAAAGGGGGGGGGGAGGTAATATTTTTATTCTATTTGTTATCCGTTTAATAAGTCAACAAAGGAGAAAAAATGACTGACATTACCTATCATGACAGGCGGGATATCATGCCCTTTGATTGGCCGCATGACAATTCAAAGACAAAAGACAAAGTGCAGGACTTACCAGTGGAAGAAAAACTTCTGACACTCGCGAAAGAATGCAATGGCGATGCTGTTTGCGAAATGATTTTAAAAAAACAAGCTGACCCGAATACTGAAATTTGCTGGAAGCGGAACGTGATACATTATTTTATAAAGCATCTTGTGTTCAAAATGGCGGATGGCAAAATGGCATCAATGTGGTCAAGACATTATGATAACATGGCAAAGTGTGGCCATGACACTCAATCAATTGATTTGTCCGAGATGGATAAAAAATCGCGGTGCGCTATTCAAAAATTATTGGATTTAGGTGTTAAAGTGAATTGGCATAATCTTGCTTTGACGGCTGGTATTGGGGATAAAGAAATGATGGTTTTGCTTTTAGAATATGCAAAAATTGATGTGTCTGAAGAAATGAACGGCAAAACAGTTCGGCAAATTGCCGTTGAAAACGGGCATATGGAAGTTGCAGCGTTATTGGAAGTTGCTGAAGCCCGTCAAAATAATGCGCTTTTGAAAGAAAACAACGCGTTGTTGAAACAAATTCTTAAAAACCAAGAACAAGACCGTTTGGAACGTGCGGCAAATATGGAACAAACAAAAAATTTGTTGACGTGTATAATGACTTACATGGACTGTTTGGGGGCTACCAATTCATCGGTTGGTTACAGAAACGCGATAATGGGTAAGTTCCGTTCGCACTTGTACAATTCTCCCCGTACGCGCGATTAAAGTGTACGTCCGACTTTATGGGCGGTTTTTATAAAAAACTTTGCGTCCATAGCGCCCTTAAAAAAGGGCGCTTCTTTTTTCGATTTTAACCTTAAAAAAACGCCTTTGAACCGGAGTCTTAAAAAAAATGAACCCCCATTGTGTCCCCTTGATAAAACTTAAGTATTAAAAAATATTGATTCTGACGCCAAAGACCTTATTTAGTCTGTGTATTTCATTGGATGAAAAAGGGGGAAATCATGAGATATTTAGCAGAATTTATCGGAACTATGGTTTTGGTATTGTTTGGAATCGGCGCTTGGACTTTTGCCGGCGGTGTCATCGGCGTTGTCGGAGTCGGATTGGCGTTCGGTTTTGCGTTTATGACAATGTATTATATTTTTTCAACCACATGGGGCGCACATTTTAATCCGGCCATTACGTTTGGCAAATGGGTTGCGGGCGATATCACGTTTATGGATGGCGTATGGCAAGTGCTTTGTCAATTTGCAGGCGCGATTGTCGGCGTTTTATTCGTTTATATCATTGCATACAATCAAATCGGCGTTCCCGGCGTATTTGTTTTAGGTCAAAACGGATGGGGATTAGGTTATGGCGCCGAATACAATGTTTGGGGCGTGATGTTGTTTGAATTGATTGCTTCATTTGTACTGGTCTGTGTCTTTTTGGAATTGGACGCTTCCGAATATTCGGTTGCCGGTGTCGGGATTGGTTTGACATTGGCCGTTTTGGTGATGATTGGCTTGCCGATTTCGGGCGGGTCATTTAATCCGGCCAGAAGTTTGGCGCCGGCCTTATTCTTGGGCGGCATCGTTTTAAAACAAGTGTGGTTATTCTTGACTATCCCGATGGTGGGCGGTTTATTGGCGGGTTTAATGCGCCGTTACTTGCCATTCATGCAAGAAGAAATTTTGTATGTCGAAGACGATGACGAAGACGAAGAATAATAGGGCGTTTATGCTTTGTTGTTACTTTATATAACAAGTATCATCTTTAAAAGCCCTGTCATGTGACAGGGCTTTTTTAAACATTTATTGGTCGGTTAAATGGATGAGGTACCATAAAATTAAATATAGTAAATCCTTTTACTCGAAATAAATCGGGATTACTTAAACTTAGCCGATTTTATTTTTTTAAATGTTCTTGTAAATAATCTTTTAACACGACCGCTTCGTTATGCTCGGTATCTTTGGCTGCGTAAATAAGCGTGACGGTTGCCTGTTTTTTCAGAACGGATAAAAAAGCATCAACGGCCCCTTTGTTGTGATTTAATTCAACGATATATTTGCGTTTGAATTCGCCCCATTTGGCCGGGTCGTGGCCGAACCATTTGCGCAAGTCGGTTGACGGCGCAAGGTCTTTTTCCCATAAATCAAAGTGTGCTTTTTCTTTGCTGATGCCGCGCGGCCATAAACGGTCAACCAAAACGCGGTAACCGTCCGTTGTTTGCGCCGTTTCATAAGCCCGTTTTAACTTCAGTTGCATGTAAAATCCCTCCCACAAGCCTTATTTAAGTTTTTAAAATATGGATTGCCATAAAACGGCTGTTGTTGGATGAAAAAAAAAATGTTCTCTATGAAAATAAAAAGGGTTTATGTTCTAAAAATCAAAGAGGCATAAAAAAAATACCGTATATTAATACGGCATTTTTTAATTTTGAATACAAAGAAATTATTTGATTTTCTTTTCAACAAATTCTTCGTGTTTTCTTGTTTTCTTGTCGTATTTTCTGACTTTCATCTTTTCAGTCTTGTTACGAGGATTTTTCTTTGCAACATAGAAAGTGCCGGTTCCGGCTGTGCTTTCTAATTTAATTTGAATTGTTGTAGGCTTTGCCATAATACACCACCACTTTTTAAAAAATAAGCCTTAAAAAAAGGCTCATGAAATTAAACCATAGGAGCGTAGTATAGGGGTAAATGCCGATAATGTCAAGCAAAAAAACGTTTAAATTATTAAAACTGTTTTTTGCCGAGGCAAAAGCCCCACCTTATACAAGGGGTTGTTCGTTTAATGCGTGCCATATCGGGAATTTTGCCGGGTAGAAACCTCACATTCGGCAAAGGGCGTCCGTCCCCGGATGCATTCTGTGTGAAAAAATTAAGGGCAAAAGTCTCTCATCCTGCAAGAACCCAGCCGTTTATTATAACCCCAAATTGAAAACAAAACCCTTTGCTTCCAATAAATCCATGACTTTTGCCAAAAAAACGCGTTCTTTGTCATCGGCTTTGCCATTAGCCATAATAACACTGATAAGTGCAGAAATAAAGTCTTGGATAGTTTGGCGGTCTTTGCGCAATATGCGTTGGAAAGCCATTCCGGCGCTTTCGGCATCGGGGGCGACTGAAATTAAATAATCGTTGAGTTCTTCATCGGTGTATTGCAAATCTTTCGTATGTTCTTTAACGTATTTCATGACAGCCATGCGTTCGGATTTTTCGCGAATGCCGTCCAAGGCGACGACATACATTAACACGGCGATTTCGTTATGCATGCGTTTGACAAGTTCGCCGAATGTATTGAGTTTTTCGGGCAAGATTTCGTTTTTTACATGCACGCCCAAACGGTCTTGCAAAAACTTATACGCATTATCATAAATGCGCCCCGTTCCGATATCGCGAATTTGTTTAATTTCGGAAACTTTAACAAGGCGCGGCGCACGGATATCCATTGCCATACCGTCAATAAACATGTCATTTTTGCTGTGAATCACGCGACGAATTAAAAAATCGCGATCTTTTTCGTTACCGCTGATGGAACGGTAAATAATATTGGCCAAAAGGGCGTAGCCCGAATCTTTTTCACGCGTGCCTTTGATTGTATCTTGCACCATTTGGGGCATTTGCGGGTTCGCACTGAATGACGTATCGGGACGATAGGAATAATCGTTTTGCCCCGAAAGCATTTGTAAAGCTTTGACAACGTCTTTTGTATTTGTAACCATATTATTTTCCTTTGAACATTTGAATTATCAGACGGCGGACGGCGACGTACAATTTTTCTTTATCCGCATGCATGTTTTTATTTTGCGGCAAATAAGTTGAAAAAGCAATAAAATTTGCTTGTTCGGGCGATAAAAATTCTTGGCCCTTGACCGCCAAAAAGGCCGCCCATTTGGCACTGCCCAATTTTGCAACGGCCGGTGCGCCGTACTTTAAAATGGCAACGCGCTTTAAGATTGTTGAAGCGGCCTTGGCAAATGCCACTGTTGTGGGTATGTCATTATAGGCCGTATCGAGTTCTCTTAAAGCGTAGCTTTTCGGGCTGAAATATCGAATAAGCCACAATAATACCCCGAATACCAAACATAAATACAGTATGCCCAATACAAACCACCATCCTATCGCAAGCGGGAAAAATGACGGGGTTGCGGGTAAAATCACATCTTTGAGGCCGGACAAATCAATCTGGTTTTGCATTTATCCGCTCCGTTTGGCTGTGGGATGAAAATGTGCAAGAATCATGTCGAAATGTCGATTATCCATGTGTCATTTTCCTCCCCTTGTAAATGAAATGATTTGTGTCAGATAATCTTCGTCGGTACGTACCGTTGTAAAACCCATTTGGTACTTGGCCGCCATTTTTTTTAAGTTTGTAAGGCGTGTTTCAAAGGATTGTTCATACGATTGGCGTGCCGATTGTTTTTTCATATCCGCCAAAATCAAATCCGTGCCGTTTGTAACGGGCAAAACGGCATTGGGCAATGTGCGTTCCATTTTGTCGTACACATGAATCAGATATACTTGGGCTTTGGCCGACAGTTCCCTTAAATGCGAAACGGCACCCGTATCCAAATCATGAAAATCGCTGATGAAAAAAACAAGCGCCCCTTTTTGTGCANNCATTAAGGCGGCCAGTTCCAAAGTGGGTACATCCGGTTTCAAATCGGTCGGATTTGTTGCGGCGCTGATATCTTTCAATACAGACAATACGACATCATCGCCGCTGCCCATAGCCGTTTGTTTTAACATGTCGGGCGTTAAAATCAACGTATTAAGCGTATGGTGTTTTAATGAACCTATCCATAATAACAAGGCGGCAATTTTAGCAGCAACCACACTTTTAAATTCACCGCGCGAAGCAAACTTCATCGAGCTGCGTTCATCGATAACAATATAGATTTGGCGGTCTTTTTCATCCACATATAATTTGGTAAACGGTTTGCCGTATTTAGCCGTCACGCGCCAATCGATTTGACGGATGTCGTCGCCGGCT
>DLOI01000067.1:9680-10465 GCA_002477185.1 Alphaproteobacteria bacterium UBA7488
ACAGCGCGTAATTTCAACGCTGCCAAATCGGCAGGACTTGCAAAAACTTGGGCGTTGAATTCTTCTTTTTTCATTAAGGCAGCGGTACCTTGTTCATCAGCACATCCAATACTTCATCGGAAGTAATGTTTTGCGCTTTGGCTTCAAATGTTAAAATAATACGGTGGCGCAAAACGTCTTTTAAAACGTTGTGGATATCTTCGGGCATCACGAATGAACGTCCCGCCAACCAAGCATGTGCCCGGGCGGTAATGTCTAACGCAATCGTGCCGCGCGGGCTGGCCCCGTATTTGATGATTTTATCTAAATTCGCGCCGTACGGTTTGGGCATGCGCGTGGCCATAACAAATTGAATCATGTATTCTTGCAATTCATCGGACATATATGTGTCAAGCACTTCGCGCTTGGCTTCAAAAATCACGCTTTGTTTGACTCTTGAAAAAGCAGGCGGCAATTCTTTTTTTTCTTCGGCTTGAATCAATTTTAAAATTTTGCGTTCGGATTCAATGTCGGGATGGTTGATTTTTACGTACATTAAAAAGCGGTCCAGTTGCGCTTCGGGCAAGTTATACGTCCCTTCATGTTCAATCGGGTTTTGCGTGGCCATGACCATAAACAATTCGGGCAATTGATAGGTCGTATTGCCGATCGTTACTTGGCGTTCCCCCATTGCTTCAAGCAACGCGGATTGAACTTTTGCCGGCGCACGGTTTATTTCATCGGCCAAAACCAAATTGTTAAAAATCGGCCCTTTTTGAAAAAAGAAGCTGTTTGTTTCCGGGCGG
>DLOI01000022.1:0-2892 GCA_002477185.1 Alphaproteobacteria bacterium UBA7488
GCACTTTGTTTTTTAAGGCGTGATACCATAAAAGCACAATCGTCATTGAACCGTTTGTCGGCGCCTGCATCGGGTACAATGGCGTCAACGCACCATTCCAAGATACGAATATTCGGAAACAACTTTTTAATTTCAAAGAAAGTATCCAAATCAACCGTATCAACATGGCCCATGACAATGGCATCGGGTTTAATTTGTTTACAAAATTTGATTAAATGAGCATTTAATTTTTTACGTCCCCAAAAATTCATATGTCCGAACCCGAAGATGCGGCATAAATCCCTATCCGAATAATCAATGACATTATGGCCGATACGCGTCAATCCGTTTGAAATTTTGCGTTGCATGGCATTTTGAGACGGCCCGATTGTTTTAAGCATGTTAAAATTTGCAATATGCAATATTTTAGCCATTTTGTATTCCTTGCCTTTATTTTGTTTTTAAGATTTGAACGGAAAGGCATTATACAACTTTTTCTTAATCTCTTCAACATCAGACATACTTATTTTATAATCGTCATAAACACTTTTTAAATCTTGCAATGTAAAAGAATCTTTTGGGCCTAAAAATTTAGCCGACATATCGTTTAATCCGAAAGCCGAATAATAATCTTTGAATTTAAATCCCGCTCCTTCAATTTGGTCGGATACTTCAATCCACTTATTCGCAATGCCCAAGGAATCCGCGGCAATCAATCCATGCATAGCTGTTGATATAACACAATTACATGCTGCGATTTTCTTTAAAACTTTCAAAGGTTCCAAAGTTAAATCAATAATCACCGATCCTGGAATATCATCATTGATTTTGTCAAAAATCGGATTTTTAAAATCACATATATGAGGAATAATGCCCAATTCATATTTTTTGGGCACTTTCCGATCCAAAATTTCGGATAATAATAAACCGCCGTCGCCTAGCGCGACATCCAATTCTTTGTTTAAGATTTTTTCGCATTTTTTCTTGGTCAATTGTCCTCTGAGGGCATAAATATCAATATTGCGTTTAAAATATTTATACTCGTCATCCGCAATAAAGCCGGAACTCCACACATGCAAAAACGGAAAAACATCTTTTGAACAGATGAAACGATATTTTCAGCAGTAAACCTTTGCAAAATACTGCCGACAGCAATTAATTCAGCTTCCGTTTTCGGAACACTTTTACAATTAATCCTGAAAACCCGTTCAATCAACATCGGATTGACAGCATCTCCAAAATTTTTACCCTTACAATGGAACAAGTTAATTATATCATCACGCATTCATTTTCTCCGACAGTGTGAATTTTTGCATTAATAACTTAAAGTTGTCCGCCGCTTGTTCAGGACGATAAATCAATTCTTCACGCGGCGTATTCATATCATAAAAATAAAACCCTTCGTACAGCCCGTACATGTTTTCTATAATCGGTATCGCTCCGCAAATAACAGCTTCGAAAAAACGATATGTCCAAATAAAATCGCCGTCAGGGCACAAAACAAAGCCGCTGGACAACAGACCGTCATAATAGGGTCCATCCCATGCCTTTTGCGGGAAACACTGCCTGTTGGCTCTCCAAACAATCTCTACGTTATTACCAATGTATCCGCTTTCGTTTTCTAAGGCCGCATCCACATCATATGTACGTTTCATCCATCGTTTTAACGCATCCATTCGTTTAGGCGTTTTAAACCCCCTAAAAGTAATTTTATCGGTATTGGCCCACCCGTCACGGCACTTAGACAACATTTGCCGTGGAAATACCAACGGGCGTGTGACGTCCCTAACCGTGATTGACGGTTTTTGATGATTGAACGAAATATCCCGCCTCATGCAGACTTGCCAAGAATGCGCATAGTACTTAACATTATAATCAAAGTAAGTGTTCAAATAATCAAATATGCTTTTTGAAGCAACCGGCATTTGCACCCAAGGGTTCATTTCCAATACTGACATGGCCAAGCGAATAGTTTGGATGTGTCTAAGTTCCGCCGGAAATCCTTCCGGTTTCGATGCATTATCCCACCCTAACAGGTTTGTTATAAAGTTCATCCTTTATCCTTTTGCCCCTCTTTATATTCATGCCATTTGGCAATTTTCAAAAAACGGAAATAGGCTAAAGTAACCGCATTGATAAAACCGAATTTACCTTGCAAAAACATGCGTTTTAAAAAATAATAGCGTACAAACTGATACGGAAATTCAACACTTAAGCGTAACGTGGAATACCCCTTGTTTGTGGCAATAGCCGTCTTTAACAACTCATCGGTATAATCATTATATTTATCCCACGTTTTTTTAAGTGACATATACGAATAATGATAAATTTTACCTTTCAAAGAACCAATTTCAACTCCTTGTTTGACAATCACGCGGTCATGGGTTAAATCGTCGGGCATCGAAGCATATTCTTTATGGTATAATCGAACCAGTAAATAACTTTTGGCAAACGCCGACGGTTTTTTATCCCCCGGATACATATCCGCAATTTTAAGACGGTAAGCCTTGTATGCGGGTTTTTGCTTAACCATATTAATCTCATCAATCAAATCTTCGGACAAAACTTCATCCGCATCCAAAGACAACACATAATCATTTTGGCATTGGTTTTGTGCATACTGTTTTTGAGATGAAATATTCTTCCATTTGTGAAAAATAACTTTGGCCCCGTAACTTTGGGCAATCTCGCATGTTTTATCTGTTGAGCCGGAATCCACTACAATGATTTCATCCGCTACCTTTTTTGCCGCCGCCAAAGTCTTGGCCAAACGTTGTTCTTCGTTTAATGTGACTAAATAAACCGATAATTTTTCCATGTCTTTTTCCCTGATTAGTTATTGAGCAAATAGTAACATGCCAATGCCATTGTATGCAAGGAAAGAATAAAAAAAAGTTAAATTAATTTAACTTT
>DLOI01000022.1:2970-4535 GCA_002477185.1 Alphaproteobacteria bacterium UBA7488
CCCGAAATTTTAGTAAATTCAAACCGTTAGTGAAAAATACGTTACTTGCGACCTTACAATTTACGGTTATAAACAATTACAGGGTTCAGGTATACAAAAAAAGCCCGTCAGAACGAAAAAGGGCTTTTTTTTAACAAAAATTTTGAAATTTAAATGTATCAGCAGATTCTATACGTAGTCGGACAAATAACTTTTAATATCGGTTATTTCCTGAACAAAAGCATCTAAAGNNGGCTTCATTGCTTTGAGGTTCTTGTCCGTCTTTGAATTCAGATTTTAACCGTTTTTGAACACCTTTAATTGTAAAACCTTCTTTATACAGGTAATCACGTATTTGAGCCAACAAAACGACATCCTCGGCGCGGTAATACCGGCGGCCACCCATGCGTTTAATCGGTTTAATCTGATGAAATTGAGTTTCCCAAAAGCGCAAAACCGATGCCTGAACCTGCAACAAATCTGCAACTTCGGTAATCGTTCTGTAGGCATTTTCGGCTTTTATCATGGGAACCCCTTAATACTCTTAGTCAGTAAAACTTAACTTAATGTCCCTTTTAAAGAGTTCGACGCTTTAAAAGATACAACAGTTCTGGAACAGATGGGGTGATTTTCGCCCGTTTTCGGGTTACGGCCCATCCGTTGTTTTTTAGCATGTGGCGTAAAAGTGGCAAATTTGGCTATTTTAACTTCTTCGCCGGCTTGCAACGCACCAATCACGTTTTGAATAATTTGTTCAATCAGCTTAAAAGCTTCTGCATGGGAAAATCCCAATTCGCGATAAATCGCCTCAGCAATGTCTGCGCGAGTAATAGTTTTAGTAGTCATTTTATATTCCTTTTTAAGAATTTTATATATGTATTATTATTTAAAAGATGGCATATCTTTTTTGTGTTTGCAAGTGTTTTTATGACCGGACTTTCAAAGGCTTGATTATAACCTTATCAAGCTCCCAGCCCATGTGAAACCACCTCCCATTGATTCGAGCAACAATAAGTCGCCCTGCTTGATTTGACCTGACTTGACCCCAAAATCCAAAGCCAGCGGGATCGAAGCGTNNATTGCCATGTGTCGGTAACGACAGCACGACCTTATCCATCGACATACTCAACTTTTTAGCCGTTCCTTCAATAATACGCGAATTGGCCTGATGCGGTACCAAACAATCTATATCTTGCGATTCAATGCCCGCATCGGCCATTACCTGACGCGCAATATCCGCCAAATTGGTAACGGCGTGACGGAAAACCTCACGACCCTCCATATAAATGTACCCGGCTGTGCCCGTCGTTGACGGTCCGCCCGTTGTTTTAAGCATATCGTGATACGTGCCGTCCGACCGCAAAGCTGTTGCCAAAATGCCGGTATCTTTGCTTGTCCCGTCGCCTTCAGACGCCTGTAATATCACGGCACCCGCACCGTCACCGAACAAAACACACGTATTGCGATCCTTCCAATCGACAATTTTTGACAACGTTTCCGCCCCGATTACCAAGACGGTTCGTACAGCACCCGATCCGATATAATTATCTGCCGTCGCCAATGCGAACATAAACCCCGAACATACG
>DLOI01000022.1:4555-6562 GCA_002477185.1 Alphaproteobacteria bacterium UBA7488
CCCCAATGCCTTTTGCACTTTGGTTGCCGTCGCGGGCAACGTTTCATCCGGCGTTGTTGTGGCCAAAATAATCATATCCAAATCTTGGGCAACCATACCGGCATTTTCAAGCGTATTCAAGGCCGCCTTTACAGCCAAATCGGACGTGTATTCATTTTGTGCAGCAATGTGGCGGGATTTAATACCGGTCCGTTCGATAATCCATGCGTCGGACGTATCGACCATTTTTTCCAAATCGGAATTAGTCAACACTCTAGGAGGCAGATAACTGCCGATACCTACGATTTTTGAGCGGATCATAAAACCCCCATTGTTAATTATTTAAGCGATAGTTTCGCCGTTACTTGAATCGGCAACATCCATAACATGTTCTAATTCATCGGTAATTTTTGAACAGAGGTTATTTTGTGCCAAATTAATTGCTGTTTCAATAGCATGCGAAAATGCAAATGCATCCGCGCTGCCATGGCTTTTGACCGAAATACCGTTCAAACCTAAGAACATTGCGCCGTTATACATGCGCGGATCCATTTTTTTCTTAAGAGCCCGTAATCCCGGCAAAGCCAACAAAAATCCGATTTTGGATAAAACAGATTTTTTAATGATATCTTTTAAAGTCGTCGAAATAAGTTTTGCCGTTCCTTCAATGGTTTTAAGCGCAACATTGCCGGAAAAACCGTCGGTGACCACAACATTGGTCGTTCCCAAACCGATGTCGTTTCCTTCGACAAAACCGTAAAAATTGATTTTTTTGCCAAAGCTTTTCAAAACGCCGGCTGCTTCGCGAATTTCTTCGCGGCCTTTGGTTTCTTCCGACCCAATGTTTAACAGCCCGACACTTGGAAATTCTTTTTTAAACATAATGCGGTAAAACACATCGCCCATGATGGCAAATTCCACCAAATTTTGCGAATTGCATTCTGCATTGGCACCTAAATCAAGCGCCACAATAGGTCCGGTCAATGACGGCAAAATTGCGGCAATTGCCGGCCGGTCAATTCCTGCCGCTGTGCCGAGGCAAATTTTGCTCATCGCCATCAAAACGACCGTGTTGCCGGCGGATACAACCGCCTTGGAATACCCGTTTCGAACAGACATGATTGCTTTCCACATACTGCTTTCCCGCCCGGAGCGAATCGCGTGGGACGGTTTGTCATCAGCCTTAATTATGGCATCGGTATGGTGGATTTTATATCGCTCAGCGGGAATTTTATATTTCTCGATAAGCGGCATCAACTTTTCTTCATTACCATACAGGAAAAAGAAGACGTCCTCGTTCTTTTTCAAGGCAATGCTGACTCCTTCAATAATTGAGTCAGGGGCATGATCGCCCCCCATAGCATCTATTGAAATGACCAGAGTATCACTCAAAGTGAAATCCTTCCTTAAACGGGTTTTTCTTTGACAATAATTTCTTTTTTATTGTAATAACCGCAAGCATCGCAAACATGGTGCGGGCGTACAAATTCACCGCATTCGGGGCATTCGGCGTATGTATTGGGCGCCAAAGCGTGGTGCGAACGACGCATGTTCTTTTTTGACTTTGATGTTTTCTTTTTAGGTACAGCCATTGTAATTCTCTCTTTTCTACAGTTTTTATTGCAGTTTGTTTTATAAAAAAACAAACCCACATTTCTATATAAGGACTTTCTTATACCACATTTATAAAAAAAAGCAAGCAATATTTTTGTATGCCGGTTCGATAAATATCATTTTTCCAATGATTTTTGACCGCTCGGGGCTTTTTGAAGGACCTTTTTTAAGCGGTTGCCTTTTTAAGGCAATTTTACGTTTTCGTTATTGGCGTTCCAACCAAATTCTAAACTGGCCGTTTGTGCGATTAGGTTCCCACACCAATGAACCCGTGTTGGAAAAAGTGCCCAAGACGCCGCGAACATTAGCCGGCAAATGCCCGACATGGCGTCCGTTCATGTCAGCCGTGTAACTCCAACACCCCGTAATCCACCAACCTTCCGTTCCCCACCAAGCTTCATCGCCATGAGCGCA
>DLOI01000022.1:6649-6873 GCA_002477185.1 Alphaproteobacteria bacterium UBA7488
TTGCGGATAAGGCCCGATATCATTTTTGACGATACATCGCCAAACTTGAGAACGGCCGCCGGGTACATACAAAGACGGGTTGGGCAAATCTATAATGCATTTATTGCCTTCCTGACGTTCATAATTTGTACATTTATTGCAGGTATCATTGTACCAGTAAGGTTTTGATGCATCAATTTGGACGCACGAACGGCACAAGCCTTCAAAATAATTGCAAACGGGCG
>DLOI01000022.1:6952-19689 GCA_002477185.1 Alphaproteobacteria bacterium UBA7488
AATGAGAATTTAAATCACACAGGGGCGTTAAAGCCGGACAATCGGCATTGACATTGCATTGCACACATTGTTTTATCGTATTGTTCCATATCGGACGGTCGGGATAAACGCTTGCGCATGTTCGACATTGTTCTGCTATATATAACGGTTTATCGACCGGGCAACAGATGCATTCTTGCTCGTCAAAATTGGTTTCCCCACATTTGTTTTCATCCAAAATACAAACGCAACGCCCCGTCTTGTCATCCAATTCGGTATTGGGTTGGATACAAACGCATATGCCCCCTTCGTCCCGTGTGCCGGCAGGGCACACACAATGGTTATTTACCCACAACTTGGGAAATTTACAGTATTCGCAATGATTTGTATCCGTATCGCACTGATAATTTGTTTTACAATCGGTATTTGCCAAACATTCAACACATGTGTTGCTATCCTTTTCCACCGTCCCCTCTGGGCATTTGCATTGTGTGCCGGTCCATTCGTACGGCGGAACACAGCACGCGACACAATAATACTGTTCATCATGACAAAACGCGCCGCTTGGACAATCCGTATCTTTTTGGCATTGCAATCCTTGACCGATACTGCCGCCAACGATAATATCCAATACTTTGCTTTGTGAGGGAAATGCCATCAACAACCCCAAAATGATAATAGTCATCACGCACATGAAAGTAGCAAAATCTACCTTAACAAAAGGCCTATCTTGTCTTTCTTTGTGCAAAAAAAACTTTTTTACCATTTTCTCCGTTTGCTCCCGTCAAGATTTATATAAAGGCGGTCCCCGTCCCGATTGACATTTGTTAAAATGTCCATAAGTTGCCCTATGACCGCCGCCATAGCATAATATTGCCACCTACTTGGCAATAATTTGTTGTTTTTTCACAATATCTTCAGGCACTGCCTGCGGCGCCAAAATACGGATATATTTTGACAAGTTTTCATCCAAATTTTCACGGACCGTTTTAATTTGTACACCCGGCACCAACCGCCCATCCAATGAAATATTGAGTGTTGTCATGTTTTCGTTTGTATCGGACGAATTCATCAAAAGTGTTCCCGTACGCACTACATAGCGCGAAGCATCGCCAAAATAGGATTTAAGTTTTTTATCCCTCATTTTCGATAAATCAATTTCGCCGTTTGACATTTTAATTTCAGCATTTTTAATGTTGGCGCGGCTGTCACGGAATTCAATGGGCAATAAAACGCTGCCTCGGCCACTAAGATACATCCCCCCCAAATTCAACTTACGGTTGGCCATAGCCCAATTGACCGAATTATTTTTGAAAAATACGGTCGCATTGGTCGTTTTGCGCGGAATCAATGCCGAATCGGCTTGTAACGATATATCCAGCAACATTGCCGTCGCTTTATTGAGTTTAAAGAATTGGCTGTCGGCTTTGCCATCCAACAAAATATTTTGTAAAATAATCGGCCCTTTAAAATTGGAAATGAAAATTTTCTGATTGGCCGGCGTAATTAACGGTTCCAGACTTTGCAAAGTCAAAACGGTATTAAGCCCTTCGACCGACCAACCGTTGGTACCGAAACCCACATCTTTCAACGATACATACAACGGCCCTGTGATTTGTTTGGAATTCTTCCAATATACGGTACCAAGTGCGCCGATTTTACCCTTTGCATTTTGCATAAAATCCGGGAACAATGATGAAATTTGGTTAAGTGGCGTATAAATTTGGCTCAAATCAACTTCGTGCAAGAATACATTCCCTCTGAATTCGCCCGACAACAGCCTTGCCACACCGGAAAAAGACAACCGTATCGCATTGTTTGACAAACTGATTAAAGCTTTTGTATCCAAACCTGTTTGATCTAAGACCAATTTAAAGGGTTGTTTGAATATTTCACTTTCCGTCATCAAAACATGACCGGCATTGATTTCAATGCGTGCACGTTCATCGAAAATATCAGCGCTTTTAAACGTGACTTTGGAAGCCGAAAACTCGGGCGTTTTAACACTGGTATCACGCATATCGGCGGACATAACTTTTGTCCCCTTTGCCAAATCGATTTCCCCTTTATAGGTTCCCCATGGTATCGTTAAAGAAACGGGCGACACTTGGGAATTGCGATATCCCGAAAAAGACATCCTTTCGGCCAAAGCATTAAAAGTAATGCGATTGTCGCGCCAATTTATCGTTTGGCGGTTATTGGGGCCAAGCAAGAAAGAATATTCCCCCGAAGAACGAATAGTATCGCCGTTAAATAACAAAGACGATTCGCGAACAAAAACGGGCGAGGAACGGTCGATTTTATAACTGCACGCCATTTCTTTGCATTCCAAGCGGCCATTTAATGTAGCGCTTAAATTGGACAAGCTTAAATCTTGATTTTGGAAATTCTGAACAACGATTTTAATGGGTTTGTCCGATATAATTTGATTATCTTTTGTAATTGACACGCCGTCAAAATTCAAGGAAGCCGTCACACGCGCATCATTATCTTTTCCGTACGGGTCGGCACTGACATATGACAAATCCAATGTCCCGCGAAAAAGATTATCGTTCGTGCAGTCTAAATTAACTTGCATTTTTTTCGCATTGTTGCCGTACGACATCATGGCTTCGCCTTGAATGCGGGCAACTTTCATATTTTTAGTCAACACATCGATTTTGCCCGATATGTTTTCGGGTGACCGGCGCGGCAGAGTCAAAGTTCCTGCCTTAATTTCAAAAGTAAAGGTCATTTCTTTGGCGTTGCCGTGAATATCAAGAGCCCCGGCAACATTGATGTTTTCTTCCTTAATATAAATCGGCATCGAAATTTTGGAATCTTTTTCATATATGCCCGTTAACGAAAAAGATACCGGCAATGTGAAATCTTGCCCGTTAATTTCCAAAACGGCGTTCTGAATCATTAAATTGTCCACTTTGACAGTCTTTGTCAACGGACTGTGGTTTAACGTCACAAGCGTTTTGGGCAACGTACCGAGTTCAAACCCGCTTTTGGTGGCTTTAATTTTAATGCGTACACCATCCAACGTCACCGATTTAACGCGGCGTTTGATAAAATCGGAAAATGTGGAATGAATGGACATTTTTTTAATCGTAAACATGTCATCAGCACCGACCAAATCGTCCAGTTCAATCAACGAAAACGTATAATTGTCAACCTTAAAATCTTTAACCTTTATTCCCTGGCGTTCCAAGTTTTCCTGCAAAACCGCCGGGAATTGGATATAGGCATAAACCAACAAAACCAACATCGCCAAACCGCCGGCATAAATTATACTCATAAACCCGGCCCATATAAAGGCAAGCACATCAAAAATTTTGTGGTATTTGCGTTTGGCATCGTCCAATATGAAAGTCAATTTCATAAACAAGACAACGATTTCCATCATATAAGAATGCGAAGATTTGGAACGTTTGGCTTCCTCTTCGGCATCATTGGCGGAAATTTGAGCCAACAAATCGTTTTCGGGACGCGGCGGCATAGCTTCGCGTTCCAGCGGCGATGAAATATCAATCGGCGGCTCAGGCGTCTGCGGTACCTGAGGTTCACCGGGTTGATTGTCCTGTCCGCTTGGATATCTGTTCGAAAACTGCTTGTCGAAATCGTCCATCATCGTTCCTTAAATTATTAAAATCTTTTTTAATGATAGCCATATTTTTAATCAGCGTCAAGCATTTGATTAAAATCTTTTTCCGAAATAACGGCAACGCCCAAATCCGTTGCTTTCTTCAACTTGCTGCCCGCATCTTCGCCCGCAACGACATAATCGGTTTTGGCCGAAACGGATCCGGAAACTTTGGCACCCGCGGCCAATGCTTTTGCCTTGGCTTCAGCCCTGCTCATATCGGCAAGCGACCCCGTAAAAACAACAACTTTGCCACTTAACGGCGTCGTTTTTTCCAAACTGGTATCGAAATCTTCAAGCGGGATAATTTGCGTCAATTGCCCCAGCAACGCCGTATTATGTGCTTCGGCAAAAAAATCAACGATATATTTTGCCATAACCGGGCCGATGCCTTCAATGTGCGTTAAATCTTCCAATGCTTCAGGTGCCCGCACGGCATCATAAAAAGCGTTCCATGATACAAACGTTTTCGCCAATAAATGCGCCGTTGCTTCGCCGACTTCCCGAATGCCGATGGCATAAATGAATCGTTCCAACGGCACACCTTGTTTGACTTTATTAATTGCAGCGAATAAATTGCCGGCCGATTTTGCCCCCCACCCGTCACGGTTTATCAGCTCTTGTCCGTGATTTTGTTCCAAATTCATCAAATCAACGGCATTTTTAATCCATCCGAGCTCATAAAACAATTCAATGTTTTTATTGCCCAATCCGTCAATGTCAAGGGCTGTTTTGGATACGAAATGTTTTAAACTTTCTATTACCTGGGCGGGGCAAATCAACCCGCCTGTGCAAAACGTTACGGCATCTTCGCCTTCGCGCATGGCATGCGAACCGCACACCGGGCAAACCGTCGGGAATTCAAACGGTTTGCTGTCCGACGAGCGTTTATCTTTTAATACCTCGACAATCTGAGGTATTACATCGCCCGCGCGTTGAATAACGACCATATCGCCTTCGCGAATATCCTTACGGGCAATTTCATCGGCATTATGCAAAGTCGCATGCTGGACAATCACGCCGCCTACATTGACCGGTTCAACATCGGCAACGGGTGTCAAAGCCCCCGTGCGCCCGACTTGTACCCGAATTTTATTGAGCTTGGTAACCGCTTTTTCGGCCGGAAATTTATGGGCGATTTCCCACCGAGGCGAACGCGTGATAAATCCCAAACGGTCTTGCAATGCAATATCGTTGACTTTATAAACAACACCGTCAATGTCATAGGGCAAGGTGGCACGTTTTTCAATCATATCGCGATAATATTGCACCATTTCATCGGGCGTCGCACAAATACGGATTTCGGGGCTGACCGGGAATCCCCATGCCCGCAAAGAATCCAAAAAATCCGAATGCTTTTGCCATTTTTTGCCAACCACAAAACCATATGTATAGGCCAAAATGCTTAATTTGCGCGAAGCGGTAATACGCGGGTCCAACTGCCTGAGCGAACCGGCANNGCTTGCCGCATTGCGCGGATTGGCAAACGGCTTTTTGCCCAACGCCGTTTGTTCGGCATTTAAGGCCATAAAATCATCTTTGGACATATATACTTCGCCGCGCACATCTAACGTTTGCGGAACCTTATCAATTTCGCCGTTTATGTTTGCCGAATCCATTTTGCCGTCCATGCGCAATGTTTGATTGCTTGATTGAATTTCATGGGGTTTTAAAATTTTCGGAAGCGGGGCAATCGTCATCAAATTTGCCGTAATATCTTCGCCAACAACGCCGTCGCCACGCGTTGCCCCGACCGTGAAAACGCCGTCTTGGTATATTGCGCTGTATGCCAACCCGTCAATTTTGGGTTCGGCCACCATTTCAATGTTTCTATCGTCGCCCCACCCTAAAAAGCGTTTGATTTTATCCATATATTCATAAATTTGTTCTTCTTCGAATATATTGGAAATAGACAACATCGGCACGCGATGCGTGACTTTTTTAAACCCTTCGGCCGCTTTAAACCCGACACGCAAACTCGGCGAATTTTTTTGGATTAAATCGGGGAATAACTCTTCAATGCGTTCGTTGCGACGCTTTAAAGCATCATACTCGGCATCACTTAAAAGCGGTGCATCATTCGTATGATATGCTTCGTCCAATTTGGCAATGTCATTTGCCAATCGTTCCAGCTCTAAAGCCGCTTCTTGTCTGGTTAATTCTTCGGGTTTTTTCATCATTTCCTCATCTACCCATTTAATGCCTGTTTTATTTTGCGCGAAGAGGTGCTTTTTTAATCAACTCTTCGGCCATTTGGCGCCCCGAATCGGTAATTACTGCACCTGATAACATGCGGGCAACCTCCAATAACCTTTGCTCATCGGTTACGACATCCACTTGAGTTACGACACCGCCATCCTTATCCTTTTTGCCGACAACCATATGATGTTCGCCGTAAGAGGCCACCTGCGGCGAATGGGTCACCACTAATACTTGGCAGTTTTGCGCCAACTTTGCAAGCCTTTGACCGACAGCATCCGCCGTCGCACCGCCGNNCCGGTGTCAACTTCGTCAAAAACCAAAGTTGCAATTTCTTCCGCTTCTGCCAAATTGACTTTTAAAGCCAACATAAACCGCGCCAATTCGCCGCCCGACGCAATTTTATGAATCGGCGCATAATCGGTACCGGCATTGGTCGATACCAAAAACACGGCATTGTCAATGCCTTTATCATTGCCATCATCCACATCCACCGTTGAAATTTGCGTCATAAAGGACGCTTTGGACAATTTTAAATCCGGCAATTCTTTTGCGACCGCTTTGTTTAGCGAAAGCCCTGCGGCTTTGCGTTTAACGCTTAACGCGTCGGCTTGTTTTTTATAGGCCAAACGTGCCTCTTCTTCTTGTTTTTTCAACGCGATAATTTCATCTTGCCCTTTATCCAAAGAACCCGCCTTTTCTTCCAGCTCGCTTAACAAAACGGGCAATTCGGCCACGCTGACATGGTGTTTGCGCGCCACGTCTTTAAGCGCAAACAATCTGTCATCCACACTTGTTAAATTTTCTTCACTGTTTAAATCGGCCGTCTTATTTTCCAAATCGCCGATGCTTTGATTCAACGCTTCTTGCGCTTGCGCCAACCCCTCAATAATATCCGAAAATGCTCCGTCCGATAAAGCATCGGCCTTTTCAAGTTGGACTAAAGCCTTGGTAATTTGCTCATTGGCACCGTTCATTTCATCATTCATAAACCCAAAAGCCGCCGACAGCGCACCCATGATTTTTTCGGCATTCATCAAAGCCGCCCGCTTTTGGGTCAATTCTTCTTCTTCGCCTTCTTGCGGGTTTAACTGCCTTAACTCGTCAATGCTGTCACGGATAAATTCTTCTTCTTTAAGCGCGGCAGACAATGCCTCTTCGGCCGCTTGACGTTTCTTTTTGCATTCTTGCCATTGCCCGTAAGCGCGGCGCATCAAGGCGACATCCGATTTTAAACGGCCATACGAATCCAAAACGTCCAAATGGGTGGCGGGATTTAACAAATGGTGCGATGCAAACTGCCCATGGATTTCAAGCAACGTTTCCCCAACACTTTTAAGCACGCCGACACCGACCGGTTCGCCGTTGATGTAAGCTTTGCTTTTGCCATCCGCCGTTACAACACGTTTTAAAATAATGTCATCGCTGATTTCAAAATCATGTGCTTTTAAAATTTCTTGCGCCGGATGGGAAGGTGGCACACAAAAACATGCCGTTACGCTTAATTGAGGCGTTCCTTTGCGCACCAACGAACTATCCGCCCGTGCGCCAACCGCCAAAGACAAAGAATCAAGCAAAATTGATTTGCCGGCGCCCGTTTCACCCGTAAAGACACAAAGCCCCTTTTGAAAATCCAAATCCAGTTTTTCAATTAAAACGACATTGCGAATGGATAAAGACGTTAACATCCGTTTTTATTTTGCCTTACCGTATTTTTGCAACAAAGAAAGCGTCCGTTTTGCCCATTTGCTGCCTTTGTATAAATTTTCTTGCGTTTGCGCCAATTCGCGCACTTGTTTCATCATGCCTAGCGATACATAGCAAGCTGCCAACCGGTAGTAAGCTTCATCCGCCTGGTTGGTTGACGCATAATATTTGATGACATTTTGGAATCGGTTCATCGCGGCCAAATATTCATGCGTTTTCAAATAATACCGACCGACAGCCATTTCTTTGCCCGCCAAATTGTCCTCAATTAACCCGAGCTTAGCCGTTGCATCGGCAACATATACGGAGTTGGGAAAACGTGCAATTAATTCTTGGAACGTATCTTTGGCATCCACGGCCATTTGTTGTTCACGGGCAATATCGCTCATTTGTTCATAATAGCACAAACCTTTTAAATAATACGCATAAGGGGTATTTTTATTGCCGGGGTGCAACTGAATAAACCTGTCCAATGCCAAAATTGCATCATCGTATTGGTTTTTGCGGTAAAAAGCATATGCCGCCATGATTTGCGAACGCGCCGCCCACTCGGAATATGGGTGTTGACGTTCGATTTCGTCAAAATACCGCGCCGCTTCGTCATAATCGGTTTTATCGAACAGGCGCATCCCCTCTTGATACAATTCTTCGGGCGGACGGTCAGGAATCGTATTGTCTCCGGCACACGCGGCCAAAAACATCCCTAAAAATCCAACCAACAGCCATTTTTTCATCATGAAATTTTCCCTTTTGTTTATCTATGCACATCTTAGAGATATTTTTAATTAATTTCAACTTTTTTTATTCAAAATTAATAATTGCATGTTATGATGAACACCTTAGCGCCGCAAAAGGAGTGCTGAAATTTTTGCGGTCAAGGTATAAAGCAATAAAACATGTTTTTTAATAAACTTTTTCGTCAGGATTAAAATGTTTGAATTTATCGGCCTTGCGGGTTCAATTTGCTTTGCGGTGTCATCTTATCCGCAAGTTTGGTATACAATCAAAACCAAAGATACAAAAAGCGTGTCTTTATCTTTTTTGATTATCTTTTTAATCGGCGCGTTTTCTTTTTCTGCCTACGCCATCATGACGAAACAATATATTTTGTTGCCGAATTATTTATTTTGCGCCTTAGGCTTTACCATTATCTCCTTTTATAAAATTAAAAATTTAATCAGGGGGCATCAATGACAGCTGCCATTTTAGGATGGATCGGTTCCATAGCGTTTATGATTTGCAACTTGCCCCAAGCGTATTTGATTTATAAACAAGGCCACGCAAAAGGGTTGCATATCCATACAATCATGCTTTATCTGATTGCTTGTTCGCTCAGCTTGATTTATGCGTTAGATGCAATGGCGCCGACATTAATTTTTAATTTTTCGACAACGCTGATTTTATGGGTTGTCATAGCTTTTTATAAGGTCTGTCCGCGCAAGCACTCGGATTAATTCTTCATCAAATTTACACTTTTAACTTTTGAGCGGTTGCTACCAGATATGGGACAATCGGGGCGTAAATGCTGACAAACTGTTTCGGCGTCACTTTTTCCTTTTCATGGGCGCGCCTATCCTTAAGCACGACATCGGATAACATTTTAAACCCTTTATGAATGTGCCTTGTCAAATGCGCGTTTTTAAGTTCGGGATGCAATTCGAAATAAGCGCTTTGGATTTTATAAAAAGCTTTTGTATGGCACGTTTTTAATTCTTGGTCCGGGTCCGCCGATTGCGAAATGCGTTCTAAGGCTTCTTGATAATTTTCCCGCCAATAAATATCATCTCGCATCAACGGGTTTAAAGACAATGCCATCTTTTTTGTTTTTTGTAAATTTTCTATAATGTCGGGCATAAAACAATATCCTATGCGTTGCCCGGTTAAATAAGCGCCCGCTTCATTTAAAAACCTTAAAGTAAATAAATCATATGCATTTAAATGAGGCGATTCGCCGGCTTGTGGCAATTCATCCGTCAAATCGCATCCGTTTGCTTGCCGCACTTCAGCCAACACATCTTGTTCTAAACAATAATGGGCAATATGCATCAATTCATGCGCGACAGCTTCCGTCGTTTCATAGTATGGGCGTTTAAACAATGTATCGGGCGCAATATTGGCCAATTCCAAATATCCCCAAGAAATGCCGTGCACACCCGCAAACGGACCGTCGGGCGCAGCCGTTAAACTGACCAACGTTACATTTTGGGTTAATTGCATCAAAATTTGACGCCCGATATTTGTTTGATATAACGAATCCAACGCTGTGCAAAGCGTCCGATGTCGTTCTTTATTTTGGGCAGGCGTTGGCTTTTCAAATCCGGCAATTAAACAAGATTGGACATTTTGTTTTAAAATTTCAACATGTGCCATTAATTCATCATCCGGCACAATTAAATTTTCTTCTTCATTAAAAATCAAATCTGCATAAGGGCCTTTATACATGGATACATTACCTTTTGATTAAATCATACAATAAACATTTTATTCTTTTATGCCGGATACTCATTTATAAAGCTCAATTACCGCCCATTTCGTCCGAAAGCCGCCACCATGGCAGGCGGAATTTTGCATCCCATTGAAATTAATTCTTCGGCCCGTTTGGAAATGGAATTTTTATAAAGAGATTCAATGTTTCCCAACAGTGCCTCTTCTTTTAAAGACGGATACGCCGATAAAAAATAAGGGACTGCCTTTTGCCTGAAATAATCCGAATGCACCGGTTCGGATTGTGCCAACAAAAAGGGTGAAATATGCCGTTTTTCACAAATCGCCAAAATGAATAAATCAGGGTAGCCGCATGCCACAGTTTCCTCCCAAGCTTGACTAACCGTTAACGGGCAACTGCCCAATTTGCGCGGCAATAATTTTTCCTTTCGCGCTTCATGAACCATTTGCGAAGCTTGCATACGCGCCGATATTTCATCCAACATCTTAACGGCAAAAAAATCCGCTTCTGTTTCATCAAAATTTTCGCGATAAATGTTTTGATGGTTAATTAAATGCGTATATTCATGCCCGATTGTATCAACCGTTTCGGCCAATGGTTTTGTATATAAACTTTCGTCATTTGAAAAAATAATTTGCCGTTTATTGCCACACATTTGAGCCATTGACGACAATTTCGACAGGGCATAGGATGTCGATTCGGGAATTGTCAGCAACGTACCCCATCCGGTTGGGGTTTGTGCCAAAATTTCAAATGCATGCGCAAGTGCCGTAAATTCTTTCTTACTTTGACGCGCCACCATACGGGCAATACGAAAACGCTGCGTTGTGATTTGTTCTTTTTCTTTACGGCTTGCAAACCATTTTTCGGCCCATATCCTATCCGAATTTTGACAGTGCACCGGCTCCTTGTGCGAAGAAGGCTGCCCCTCTTGAAAAACATGAATGTCTGAAGGATTAAAGGACATACCGATGCCCCCCGCCCCCGTCAATTCGGTAAGATTATCCCTTAGCAATACACTTTGGATTTGAAGCGGCATAGGGGAATTTGAAAAAAGATGTTCATTTGATTTTGTCATGTTTTTTATCATATCTTATTTTCGTTTATAATGGAAGCTTTTTTTACTTAAAATTTGCCCATTTCAATTTGACATCAAAAAAAAAGACGCTTAGACTGTTTTTATAATCATAAATAAGGAGGAGATTATGCCAAAAAAACTATTGCCGACAACAAATAAAAAAGTCATTAAATGGGTCCAAGAAATGGCGGATTTATGCGAACCTGACGCTGTTTATTGGTGTGACGGGTCAGAAAAAGAATATAAAAAAATCTGTGACGGGCTCGTTGCATCGGGCACTTTTATCAAACTCAACGAAAAATTGCGCCCGAACAGCTTTTTGGCGCGTTCCAATCCGAAAGATGTTGCGCGGGTCGAATCGCGTACGTTCATATGCTGTGAAAAAGAAATTGATGCGGGTCCCACAAATAATTGGGCAGACCCCAAAAAGATGAAAGCCACTTTAACAAAATTAATGAAAGGGTGCATGCACGGCCGTACGATGTATGTCATTCCGTTTTCAATGGGGCCTTTGGGGTCAAAAATCGCGCAAATCGGTATTGAAATTACCGATTCGCCATACGTGGTTGCCAATATGCGCATTATGACACGCATGGGCAAAGCCGTATGGAAGGTCCTTGGAAACGGCGATTTTGTCAAATGTATGCACTCGGTGTTGGCACCGCTGAAAAAAGGCGAGAAAGACGTGCCTTGGCCATGCAATCCCGAAAACACGTATATCACGCACTACCCCGAAACACGCGAAATTATTTCGGTCGGCAGCGGGTACGGTGGCAACGCGCTGTTGGGCAAAAAATGCTTGGCATTGCGAATCGCTTCAACGATGGCACGCGATGAAGGATGGTTGGCCGAACATATGTTGATTGTCGGCGTGCAAAAGGGCAAACAAAAAACCTATATTTGCGGGGCTTTCCCATCCGCCTGCGGCAAAACGAATTTGGCGATGATTATTCCGCCCAAAGCCATGACGGGATGGAAAGTCACCACGGTCGGCGACGATATTGCATGGCTTAAACCCGGCAAAGATGGCAAACTGTACGCAATCAATCCCGAAGCGGGCTTTTTCGGCGTTGCTCCCGGTACATCGGAAAAAACGAATAAAAACGCCTTGGATTCTTGCCGTGCCAACACGATTTTCACAAACGTCGCGTTGACCGATGATGGCGATGTGTGGTGGGAAGGCATGACAGACACGCCGCCGAAACATTTAATTGATTGGCAAGGCAACGATTGGACACCCAAATCCGATACGCCAGCGGCACACCCGAATTCTCGCTTTACGGCACCGGCCTCACAATGTCCGATTATCGATAAAGATTGGGAAAATCCCGCCGGCGTGCCCATCAGCGCATTTGTGTTTGGCGGCCGATTGGCAACAAATACGCCGTTGGTTTACCAAAGCTTTAATTGGCAACACGGCGTGTATTTGGCCAGCACGATGGGGTCTGAAAAAACGGCCGCGGCCGAAGGCAAAATGGGCGAAATTCGCCGCGACCCGTCNNGACCCGTTCGCAATGCTGCCGTTTTGCGGCTATAACATGGGCGATTATTGGCAACATTGGCTGAATATGGGTGCCAAATTGAAACACAAACCGCTTATCTTCCGCGTCAACTGGTTCCGCAAAGATAAAAACGGCAAATTCATGTGGCCGGGATTTGGGCAAAACATGCGCGTGTTGGAATGGATAGCAGGACGCGCG
>DLOI01000010.1:0-2663 GCA_002477185.1 Alphaproteobacteria bacterium UBA7488
CCGCAACGATAATAGCCGCCTTTTTTGGCGGCGAACAATTGGTGTTTAATTTAAAGCCGCGGGTATTTGACGATTCCGTTCCCAGAATCGGCATTTATGCGGCTCCCGAAAAAATCGTCATGGATGAAAATTTAAGTTTGGCTCAATCTTTTAAGGAAGCCACGATAAACGTTTATACGATAACGGTTGATACGCTCGCTTATTTGGGACAAGTGTTGTTTCACAACCGTTCGGCCGACGATATGCGCGGCCCCTTGGGCAATANNCTATTGCCGAAGCGGCGGGCGATTCGCTCAAAGGCGGCGCTATGTCCTTACTCTTGTTTATCGTGAATATTTCGGTTGCTATCGGCTTTATGAATTTGTTGCCCGTACCGGTGCTTGATGGCGGGCATTTGGTATTTTATGCAATTGAAGGCGTCATCAGGCGCCCGATTCCCGAAAGAATTCAAAACAGTTTGCTGTGGGGGGGCATGGCGCTGCTGTTTGGATTATTGGCATTTACAATGTATTTAGATATTCCCCGTATCGCGCAAAGGATATTCGGATGAAAAATTGGATTAGCGTTTTATTGATGGGTACGATGCTCTCCGGCGGAGCATCGGCCGAAATTTTAAAAAAAGTAACGATTGCCGGAACGGCGCGCATTGAAAACGCCACGATTATGAATTACTTGCATATGAAAGACGGCGAAAACATAACGCAGGCCGACATGGATGCAGCGACTAAAACGTTGTTCAGGACGGGATTGTTTTCCGATGTCAATATGTCTATGAAAAACGGGGATTTGAAAATCATCGTGGTTGAAAACCCGATTGTCCACAATGTATATTTTGAAGGCAACAAAAAGTTGGATGATAAGGTTTTAGACAGCGAAGTGTTGTTAAAGCCCCGCATGGTTTATACATTGAACAAAGTTCAAAACGACGCCGAACGGTTATTGGAAGTGTATAAGCGCAACGGGCGTTTCGGCGCGACGGTGGAACCCAAAATCATTAAAAAAGACCAAAACCGCGTTGACATTATTTTCGAAATTGACGAAGGGGAAAAAACAACCGTCAAAAGCATAAACATCATCGGCAACACTAAATTTACTTCTTCCGAATTGCGTGATGCGATGATAACAAAAGAGGCGGCTTGGTACCGATTCTTTTCCAGCACGGACACCTATGACCCTGACCGTTTGAATTACGATAAAGAATTGTTGCGCCGTTTTTATTTGGAACGCGGCTATGTGGATTTTGAAGTCAAAAGTGCCGTTGCCGAATTAACGCCGAACAAAGAAGGTTTTATCATCACGATTGAAATCAACGAAGGCAACCGCTATAAATTTGCCGAACCGCAGGTGCGTATTAAGTTGCCCGAATATAAAGGAAAATCGGTGCAAAAATATATCGATTTTAAAAAGGGGCAATGGTTCAATTCCGCGTTGGTTGAAAAAACAATTACGAATTTGAATGAAGAATTTTCGAATATGGGCTATGCGTTTGTCGATACGGTGCCCGAATTTGAACGTGACGAAGCAAACCGTACCGTTAAAATTATCTTTAACGTGGAAGAAGGCGAAAAGGTTTTCGTAAACGAAATTAATATTACGGGCAATACGCGCACATTAGACAAAGTCATTCGCCGCGAATTTCGCATTAAAGAGGGCGATGCTTTTAACGCATCGAAATTGCGCCGGTCTAAACAACGCGTCGAAGATTTGGATTATTTTGAACGCGTAACGATGGATTCGGCCGCTGTGCCCGGGCAACCCGGCAAAGCGAACGTATCGGTTGACGTTGCCGAAAAATCGACGGGGTCGTTTTCAATCGGCGTGGGTTGGTCATCGTATGACGGGTTATTGTTTGAAACGGGGATTCGGGAACGCAATATTTTGGGAACCGGCAAGATTGTCGGGTTGAATTTGATGTTGTCTCAACGTGAACAACAATACACCATCGGCATTACGGACCCGTATTTTATGGACAGGAATTTATTGGCCGGTTTTGATATTTTCCACACCGAACGCGATGATAAAGATTACAGCTCGTACAAATCCAGAACCACGGGTGCCAGTGCGCGTTTGGGTTGGGATTACACCGATTATTTGCGCCAAACGGTCCGTTATACGATTAAAGAAGATGACATCCGCGACATTGATGAAGATGCGTCCATTTACATCAAAGAACAAAAGGGTAAAACCAGCACATCAATGGTCGGACAAGAATTGTCCTATGACAAACGGGACAGCCGTATTAACCCGACGCAAGGGTACTACTTGTCATTGGGTGCGGATTTTGCGGGCTTGGGCGCCGATACGAAATTTGTTCGTGCCAGCTTGATGGGTATCCAATATTTTCCGGTTGTGGAAGATGTCGTGTTATCCGTGCGCGGGGATGCCGGACGCGTTTGGGGTTGGGGCGGAGAAGATGTCCGCATCAACAATCGTTATTTTTTGGGGGATGCTTCGTTCCGCGGGTTTGAATACGGCGGTATTGGGGCGCGTGATAAATACACGGGCGACGCTTTGGGGTCGAATTGGTATGCAACCGCGTCGGTTGAATTAACGTTCCCGCTGGGCTTGCCCAAAGAAGTCGGGATAAAGGGCAAAGTCTTTACCGATGCGGGCTTTGTCGGCAAACCGGACGGATATAATCCCGCAACTATGGATTATTCGGG
>DLOI01000010.1:2670-3676 GCA_002477185.1 Alphaproteobacteria bacterium UBA7488
CGGCTTCTTATGGCAATCGCCGATGGGCATGATTAACCTTGACTTTGCTTGGCCGTTAATGGATGAAGATTTTGATAAGACGAAAGTCTTCCGTTTAAATTTTGGGAAAGGATTCTAATATGAACGATACCGCACAAAACAAAAGCTGTTCAAAAAAAGGGTGTCCATGCGCCGGTGTTGCGACACACGCACGCGGCGTTTATCAAAAAAGTGTCCAATGGTTCAAAAACCATATTGAATTGTCGTTGGGCGCTTTGGCCGTTTTGTTGGTGCTTTTAAGTATGGCATTTTGTTCGCACGGCGCATCGACGGTTGCCGTTTTGGATGTCGATAAGTTAAGAACACAATCGGATGCGTATAAAAAAATCTTCAGCGAACAACAACGCTATGAAGAAATGTGGAAAATCAAGTTCAATGCCGAACGTGAAGTATTGGACAGGGAAGATAAAGATTTGGCGGCGCGGCGCAAATCAATGAAGGCTGCCCAACTTAAAAAAGAAGTGGAAGCTTTACAAAAAAAAGCCATTGCTTTGCAACAAAAATTCCAAGCGCAAGCATCCCAAATCGTGATGGCAACGCAAATTTNNGGATAAAACAGCCATTGAAACAATCAAAGCCGTTGCCAAAAAAGAAGGCTATGGCATCGTGATTCCGAAAACGTCAACGATTTACACCGCCGATGCGGTCGATATGACCGATACGTTTATCAAAGAACTCAACAAAAAAACGATTAACGTATCCTATCCGGATCCTGCAACAATGACTTTGCCAAAAGGAAATTAACAATGGCTGATAACAGATTTTTTGATAAAATTAACGGATTAACATTGGCACAAATTGCCAAAGCGGCGGATGTGGTTTTGCCCGAAAATGCCGATGAATCGCGCGTATTTAAAGATGTCGCCGATTTAAAAACGGCCAATGGCGATGATGTATCGTGGGCTTTTATCCCCAAAGTGCGCGAAGATTTGAAAAACACGAAAGCAGGCGCCGTTATCGTGCCGCA
>DLOI01000010.1:3698-3922 GCA_002477185.1 Alphaproteobacteria bacterium UBA7488
GTGGCAAAGGATGCGCACCGTTCTTACGGTTTGTTGGCGCAAGCGTTTTATCCGACAATCGTGGATGGTGTTATCCACCCGAGCGCCGTGATTGACCCGAGCGCTAAATTGGGGGAAGGTTGTCGCGTGGATGCGGGTGCCGTGATTGGCGAAAACGTTCAATTGGGCGACAGGTGCCATATCGGCGCGAATGCCGTTATCGGGCGGGGCGTTCAAATGGGCAA
>DLOI01000059.1:0-1625 GCA_002477185.1 Alphaproteobacteria bacterium UBA7488
GAAAAAACCCGCCAATGTAAACACGCGGTCGCGAATACGGAAAGCGACGTTGGCGTTCATTAAATCCAACACTTTGTACATCAAACGCCCGGCCGTTAATTTTACATCAATATCCCATTCGGTTAAGGGAGCAAAGTCAAATTCTTTGGCGGACAATTTGCCGTTTTGGTCAATAAGCGACGTTTGCCTTGGGATAAACCGTTCGGCTTCAAAAATCGGAGAAGCAATTGTTGCGGCAATTTTTTTGCCCTGTTTGCTTGAATAAGATACGTCGCCGGTTAACTTTTGTACGCCGATGCTGACGTCACCTTGGCTGAGGCGCCAATCAGTGGTATCGCCGTTTAAAACGCCTTGTGCTTTTAATGCGCCTGTCAAGTTACCGACGTATTTGTTTGATACATTCAGCAGTGTTAAAAATTTTTGAGTATTCGGATGCGATACATTTACATTGAGGTTTTGAAAACGGATATTGTCTTCGACTTTGGCAATGCCGCCGCTGAGTTTAATCGACGCATCGGATAATTGCAATAACACGTTTGTTTTATACGTATTATTTGACCCGCTGAACGAACCGGCGAATTTTGCATCGGTAGCTTGTTTAAACAACGGCAATGTTGAATCCAATCCCGCACGCCCCATAAAGATAGGCAGTTGCGCCGCGGCGAAATTGAAATTCATTGAGTTGATGTTAGCCACGTCGGTTCCTAAACCCGTTACTTCGCCCGATACATTTAATGTGGCGGTGGCTACACCCGAAAATTCGGCGTTGTCGACTTTTAACACGCCGCCTTTAAGTGAACCGGTCATCGACCCTGAGGTAATCGGCAACGCGTGCCATGTAAAGGCTTTAAAGTTTGTTTTAAAGGATAAATCCCACCCGGATAAATCTTTAGCTCCGCGCGCCCAATCGGTCATTAAGGCGGGCAGCGTGTCGATTTGGACTTTGTCATTTGTCCGTTTAAATCCCGTATAGCTGTCCAAATTTAAATTGTTAAAGGTAACATCCAATTCCGCTTTTTTCGGATTTTGCGGTGCCCAAGCAATTGACCCGGACCCTTCGGTCGTATCGATTTTAAATGATGACAAATCAAGCGAGGCAAATCCCGGCGCGAGGGTCATGGTACCTTTGGCCGTTGTTTTTTTCAACAAGTTTTGCGGGACGTTTTGTGCCGTTATGTCCGCCAATTTCAAGACAGCACGCAAATCGTCCGTCGACATGTTCCCGCCCAGCAACACATACGGTTTGCCCGATTGAATGCCGGTATGCGCGGTANNGCCGTTTTGCCGGGCAGCGTGGCTTTGCCGTTCGTGACGGTTAATTTTTGATTGGCATAGGCCATTTCCCCTTCAAGAGAACGGATGGTTTCGCCCCGTATTAAAAAACGGTCGACATGGAATGTCATCGTGATATTTTCGCCGATTTTATCTTGTTGCAAATAGGACCAATCAATTTGATCGAAATAAGGTTTAAATGCCGCGTAATCCAAAACGTTAACGGCTAAATCGCCCGTGAAAAACGCGGGTGCGGTTGCTGTTTTGACGTGTTTTTCAAGTGTTGTCGTAACGGCAAAGGCGCCGTCTTCGTTACCGAAGCGGATAATGAAATTATTCAACGTATCCACCAC
>DLOI01000059.1:1722-2377 GCA_002477185.1 Alphaproteobacteria bacterium UBA7488
TTGCATCGCCGTTTAAAATGGATTTCGGGTCGTGGTTCGTGATTTCGCCGGTAAAGTTTAAATTCAAACCGCTTGATTTTTCCGCCACTGTAAATTTTAGCGTTGCGGCGCGGTCGTTGCGGATACGCCCCACATTCGCCGAACCCGTTAAAATTACTTTGCCGTAATGGGCGGAACCGTTAAAAGTATACGGCCCCTTTAACGCGTCAATTTTAACGGTACCGTTAATGTTTTGCAAATCGCATTCTTCGCCGGTAATTTTATTCACATATCGGATGGTGCCTCCGGAAATGTTTAAATTATCGATGCGCGTGCTTTGCATCGTGCTGACCGTCCCCAAAATGCGGGCATCGTTTAAATTTTCATCGGGTGCCGACAAAAACGGAAACTCCCAATTAGCCCGATTGGATTGTAAACGTTCCAAGTATAAAACGGGTTTGTCAATTTCGATATTTTTGACAACCAAAGGCGTTTTGAATAAGGACCCCCAATCAATTTCGACCTTTAATTTATCGGCACTTAACATATTCGTTTTATCCGACCCGGCGTGGTTGGGCAAATAAACGCCCGTCATGGTAATGGTCGGGCTGGGCAACAAGCTTAACGATGTTTGCCCCGATACGGTCATTTTCCGCCCCGTCAATTCAAAAACGGC
>DLOI01000059.1:2459-7195 GCA_002477185.1 Alphaproteobacteria bacterium UBA7488
GGTCAGCAAAAATTTTTTCATAGTCAAAAACTCCCATATGATATGCAGATTGTTTCTTTATAGCATATCGGCACGTTTAAGGGAAGTATTTTTTGAAAATTAATCTTCTAATTTTATGCGGATTTTTTTCATGAAAGCGGCTTTGTCATAGGGCGGTTGCATTTGTTCTTTGGCGGTGTAAACGGCGCGTTCGATTTCAAGGCGCGTTGCGTTTTCATACAGCTTTCGTAAAGTGTCAAATAACCGTTCTTCTTGTTCGGGTGTATCCAGTACCAATATGTTGTCCGCATCAAGGGGTGTTGCATCGTTTTGTTTGGATTTTATGAAATTTTGCGCATCATCGAAAAAGCCCATTTTATTCTCCCGTTTTTTATTTTTTATTGCCTTTTGCCAGGTTATATGGTGCACTTGTTAATCAAATGCCGTTAAATATTTTTCTTCCATGAAAAGGGTACCAACAACATCACGATAGCAATGAATTCCAAACGTCCCAATAACATGGTAACGGACAAAATCCATTTGGCTGCACCGGGCAGCGGTGCAAACGTTTTATCCGGTCCGATTAATGGGCCCAATCCGGGGCCGACGTTGGCTATGGCCGTTAAGGCGGCGGACATGCTGGTAATCAAATCCAATCCTAAAAAGGACAATGCCAAAGTTGCAATTGCCGTGACCATTAAAAACAAAGTCATAAAAGCCATTACGTCAATTAAAGCCCTATCGCTGACCGGATGGCCGCCGTAACGGGCAATAAAGACACCGTGCGGTTGCAAAACGGATTTCATGCGCGTGGATAGAGCTTTGAACAAAATGGTATGGCGCATCATTTTGACGCCGCCCGATGTCGACCCCGTACATGCGCCGGTAAAATATAAAAACAAAAATGCGACAACGACAAAATTGCCCCATTGGTTATAGTTGTCGGCACAATAACCCGTTGTTGTCACAACTGAAATAACACTGAGCGCAGTCAGGCGCAAAATATCGCCGATGTCGTTGACGTCTTGGTTTAAATTGTTCCATCGGTATAATGTCAACAAAATAATTGAACCTGCCAAAACGAACAAGTAGGTAAAAATTTGTTCGCTGTTTTTTATGGCCTGCCATTTTTTTTGGTAAATGTACAGTCCGATAATTAACGGCAAGCCCGCAACCGCCATAAAAAAGGTTATGACCCATTCGATGGCGGGGCTTTTATAATAAGCCAAAGAAGCATCATGCGTTGAAAACCCGCCCGTTGCAATTGTGGTCATTGCATGATTGACGGCGTCAAAGATAGACATGCCGGCCAACCACAAACATAGTGCGCAAGCGGCTGACAAAAACAAAAAGAAAATTAAAATGGCACGTAAATTTTGTGCCGTTTTGGGCGACGATTTATCCGACCGTTCCGATGATTCGGTTGAAAAAAATTGCATGCCCCCAATGCTTAAGTTCGGCAGCACCGTAATGGCCACGATAATGATGCCGACACCGCCGAGCCATTGAATAAACGAACGCCATAATAACAATCCGTGGTTCATTTGGTCAAGTCCCGTCAACACGGTTGCGCCGGTTGTTGTCAAGCCGGACATCGATTCAAAAAACGCGTCCGTAAACGAAATGTTATGATAAGACAAATAAAACGGCAATGCCGAAAATAAAGCAAAGGCTGTCCACGTCAATGTGGTTGTCATAAACATTTCTTTGGGCCGTAACGGCACTTCTTCTTGTTTCGTGACAATGTAAGTAACGGTGCCGACGGCAACGGTAATGGCCGCGGAAATGAACAAACGGCATGCTCCTTCGATATCATTATTTAAAATATCAAAGCCGCCCGGTATCGCCATGGCCAACCCGCACAAAATGGTCATTAGGCTGACAATTGAAAAAATTAAGCTGAACCGCATGACAAGTTTCCCTTCAATTAAAAAGAATGTATAATTTATTATGGCAAAAGGCAATAAAAAAGAGTACAATAAATTGCTAAACGCTAAAAAAGGAAGGTAAAATGCCCTATATTGATGCTCATATGCATGTGGTACCCGATGATGTTTTTTATAAAGCCCGACAAAAAGGGGTTGAAATGTTTTTTGTCAATGCCACATCGCAAAATGATTGGCAAACGGTTTTGGATTTATCCGAACGCATTTTAGGTGTTTACCCGTGTTTGGGGATTCATCCTTGGTATGTTGATACGGCAGTCGGGAATTGGGAAGCTGATTTAATAGACTTATTGCGCGCGCACCCTTTGGCAATGGTTGGCGAAATCGGTTTGGATAAAGGCCGCCAAAATTTTCTGTTGCAACAAGATATTTTTCGCCGGCAACTGCAAATAGCAGCCGATATGAAACNNCGGCCGGTACATATTCATTGTGTCAAAGCGTGGGATGAAATGTTTGAAATTATCGGCGAATTTCGCGATGTGAAAATGTTGTTGCACCGTTTTGGCGGCGATGAAATTTTGGTACAGAAATTCCGCATGTTAAACGCTTATTTTTCGGTTTTGAATGATAAAGTCTACGAAGTGGTTCCCGACAATCGCCTGTTGGTTGAATCTGATGCGCCCAGCGGGTTAAAAACGCCCGAAGCGATTCCCGATTTGGTGCGGGCTTTAAAATTGGATGAAAATTATTTAATGCAAACGGCTGAGGATTTTTTGGATGGAAGATAGGTTGGCGCGCACGCGCTTATTGTTGGGCGAAAAAGGGATTGAAAAATTACAAAAAGCCACTGTCATGGTTGTCGGATGCGGGGCGGTGGGCAGCTTTGCGATTGAAGCGTTGGCCAGGGCCGGTGTCGGGCGTTTGATTTTGGTGGATTTTGACGTTGTCAAGGAAAGCAATATCAACCGCCAATTATTCGCATTGCAATCGACTTTGGGACAAGAAAAAACGGCGGTGGCTCGCGGACGTATTCATGATATTTCGCCCGATATTCAAGTTGAAGTAATTCCCGCGCTTATCAACGGCGAAAATGTAGCAGAGTTAATCAGTTATAAGCCCGATTTCGTTATTGATGCAATTGATACGCTGAACCCGAAAACGTTGTTGATTGAATCATTGGTGCGTGCCGGGATTCCATTTATTTCGAGTATGGGAGCGGCATTGAAAGTCGACCCGAGCAAAATTGCCATTGTACCGATGAAAAAAACCATCAACGACCCGTTGGCATTTTTTGTGCGCAAACGGTTGCGCAAACGCGGCGTGCCGATGGATTTTAAAGTGGTATATTCATCCGAGGACGTGTCGAGCAAAGCGCATATCGAAATGCCGTGTGAACCCGAAAACGATACGGGGCGCGTACGGCATAATTTAGGGTCTTTGCCCACCATAACGGGGATGTTCGGATTATTGTGCGCCAACGAATGTATCAAGTTTTTAACGGACGGGTTTGGAAAGTCTGACGCTTTAAGTTTTTAAGGATTTCCAATTTAAAAGGAACCAATCCATGTATTAATTTTTCTTTTATTTTTTTAAATAAAATCTATTTCTTGCTTTTTGATATGGGAGCATAGTATTACGTTTGAAACAGTTAAAAAATCCCCTCTTAAAAATTTTAAAAGGGGATATTAATCATTAAACTGATTAACGACTTTCGCGTTTTAATTCAAATTTTTTTGCCCATTCAGCCAATGGTTTTTGAACACCTGTTTTCGTTTCGTTAAATTTATACAATTCGCCTTGGTTATAGCTGTTAATTTTCCGTTCCCCTGTGTATTCAATCGTTGAAGGGTCATTATCAGTATTGAGTTCAATTTTTTGGATAAGATAATGTTTTGCAAAATCTACATCTGTTGTTATGACTGTTGCGGGTATGCTATCTTCGGTGTTGTCAAGACCACTTTCATACTTTTTATCTCCACAGCTTGTTAACGTAATGGCGGCAGCAAGGGCTAAATATTTATTCATTTTTTCTCCTTATTTTATGATAAGACTATTATATCCCACTTTATATTATCTGTCAAGTATTTTTATATAAATCCTAAAAAACCTCTCAAATATTTGAGAGGTTTTATATATCATCATTGGTCTTTATTCTTTTACACCGAAATTGAAATTTATTTCCCTGCCAACAACGCTTCGATGAGTTCTTCGACCGACGGGATATAGCCGTTTTTGTACATCGGGTCGGTGCCGAAACGGTAAGCGGCGTGACCCGCAAACATTAAATTGTTGTCGATGCTTTCGCCGTGCGCGATGGCTTCCAACGTTTTGCTGATACAAAATGAACGCGGGTCGGGCAAACGGCCGATGGTGCCGTTGGCCTGAGACCAAGCGGAAAAGGCACAACCCGACAAACAACCCACGCAATTGACACGGTCGGTTTTGATTTGGTTGTTTTCTTCTTCCGATACAAAGATGATGGAATCATCGGGCGTGCGCAGCGGAATGTTTTTGCCTTCTTTCATATATTGTTCGGTCCGTTTTTTGTCGTGTTCGGTCAAATAAACGGTCAAGTTTTCAGAAAATTTGAATGGACGCACAAAAATGCCTTCGGGTTTTTCCATAAACGGCATTTCGGTGTCTTTACGCTCCATCAACCGTTCGATAAATTTGTTTTTAACGGCTGACGAATAAAAGCCCGTCGGTGAAAATTGTTGCAACACAATGTCCCCTTTTTTAAGCCCGCGCAAACACCCTTGCCAAGCTTTGGCAACGGGGCTTTCTTTTGTAAGTAACGGACGTGTGCCGAGTTGGAAAGCCAGCGGCCCGATTTCGGGATTGTCAATATAGTCTTCAAATTCGGACAAGTTC
>DLOI01000026.1:0-432 GCA_002477185.1 Alphaproteobacteria bacterium UBA7488
TTCCCATCCCCATTTTATTTTACATCACTGCTTTTAAAAGCAAATGGTGGTTTAATTTCTTGGTAATCTTGACATTCTTCTTGATTACTATATCCGTTTTAGCATTTTATATTTTCGATTTATAATTACTCATTATCTTTTATTATTGCATCTTTCTTATTTCCAAGTACAAAAAAAACCTGCAGGAAAATCCTGCAGGCCGTTTAACGTGGGATAAAACATCCCTACTACTGGAGTAAAAAAATATCACAAATTGCTTAAATTGTCAAATCATTTTTCATTTTTAACTATATTTTTTCATCTTCAAAATAAAAATGATATATAAATTACTCCCCCGACTTCATGGTAAAAAGGATAACATAAGGTAAATAATTAAACTTAAATTTTCATCAAGAATTTTAAAATCCACATTGACAATTATTTTTTTTAAGA
>DLOI01000026.1:526-1359 GCA_002477185.1 Alphaproteobacteria bacterium UBA7488
AGGTCAGGGGTTCGATCCCCCTTAGCTCCACCAATTTCATTACAATTAATTGAAATCACCTTATTTATCCACTATTCATATACGAAAGCGCGTATATGTATTTCATTCGTATTTAAGCCTCTAAATACACAATCATAATGAATATTACCTTTTCGGTATGAGAGTACTATTTTACGCTTAAGGTTTAAGGTTTATTTTATCAAAAGCTTCACGCCAAAGGGCTAGTTTTTTATCAAAAGTACAACCGGCATTTGCGGGACTGGTAGAAGGTAAAATAAAATGGTTATTTTCCTTTAACAACACATTGTTATATTTTTTAAAATAGGCATATGCTTTTTGCCCGTTAAACAGATAATATTGTATTTGGGGATATTTATTAAAATTATGAGGTGTTTCATTCCTAATATTGGAATCCAAGCTCCCCGGTCGTTGACAGGTTTCCAATGCATCCCATAACCCGATTTTATTTTTCAACAAACATCTTTTTTTCTCTTCAAAAGACATAAAAGGTTGTTTCTTATGAAAAAGGATAGCGATAATTTGCCAAAAGTGATTCCGAGGATGAGCGTAATATTCATTATCATTTAAAGATTGAACGCTTGGCATCGTTCCCACCACAAAGGTTTTCGTTTGAGAATCAATTATTGGTTCGAAACTGGATATTTTGTTCAAACTATTTTTCATGTGCCGATATCTCCCAATTTATTCAATATATGGAATGTTACGCTTTTTGTAATTCACAATCAATAAAATTTTGCTCAATCGAATATGCTTGTAATTGTTTAAGAAAATATAATAAATTACAAAATCAATTTTTTACTACCAATTTTTTT
>DLOI01000026.1:1386-16511 GCA_002477185.1 Alphaproteobacteria bacterium UBA7488
CCATTAATTGCCATATTAAAAAGGGTTCAAATATTTCATATACCGCCGATAGCGTTATTAACCGTTCATACAATCCGGGATAACTTTGCGGAGATAATAACATTAAAAATAACCAATAGCATAAGGTTATTAGTATCCATTCCGGCAACGCTCCGAAACGGCGCCCTTGCCAGATTTCTTTCCGTAAGAAATATAAAGGAACAACCATAATAAGAGATAATATAAAAAATATCCATTGGATGATTATAACTTCCGATATACACCTATACTCACTATGAGCTATCGCATTGAAATAGTACATTTCATCAGATATTATCATGCAGTCGCCGGGTTCAGGATATGAAGTCGTATGACCTTCATATCCTAAACCGCTGCAACTGCTCATAAAGAATAATATTACATATGCCCAAACATAAAAGAAAAATTTCGGATGTTTTATAAAAGATTTATTTTCTGTTTCTTTCATTTCTTCATAATTCATACTTTGATACTGTCCATTTGCATAATCTTCTATTTTAATGAATCTTTGAACTAATAAGTACTTTATAATATTTTTAGACAAATTGTCAAATAAATTTTATTTTCTTTTGAAAAAAATACTTAAAATTTGGAACAAAATAAAAGGTGCAAATAATAAGAAAGAACCAACAAGACCACCCATAGTTATTTTAAATGAAACGATATTTAATTCTATCAATCGCAAAAGCAAAAATACAAAATAAATAATCCATAATAAAAACCAAATATATAATGAAAAATGGCTTTTTGCAGATAAAATTTTGCCTTTAAGATATAAAAGAAAAACAAAAATGATAAAAAAATACAGAAAAATCGGCAAGTAGAAACTTAAAGCCCCCTCAACGGTTAAAAGACACGTTTGTTTTTCCCAAAAATTGTTAAATATAAAAGAATATTCCGAATAGCGGCATGTATCTTCACTGCTGTTAGGTGCAAACATTCCTTGAGTATTTAAAAACAAATAAAAATATACACAGGGCAATGCATATAAAAAGAGGTATATTAAAAAGAATATTGTTTTTTTAATTTTTATCATAGTTTAATATACCTCACTTTTATTCAAGAATCAATATTTTTCTATAACCTTACCAAATTCGTCCCAGGACTTAGCATCTTTAAAATCACCTTGAATAATTCTTTTATATGCAGTACGGGGATTATTTCGTAGAAAATTTGCAAAATTTTCTTTTTGTATTAATTCTATATTTTCCCACGGTTTTTCCTTATAATATCTTCCTACCCTAGCACCAACATCCGAAACAGAATCTTTCATCATGCCATTCCACAATGTCCCAATCTTCTCAGGCGTTGGGTTTTCTATCGATTCCGATATCCGTTTTATTAATTTAACGCCCGCTTCTATATTTTGAGATTTTAAAAAAGTGTGGTAATTAAAATTACCACACTTTTTACCATCATTTTAAAATCTTAAATACATTCCTACAAAAAAGTATTTGCCTTATTCACTAAAACAGCATATATGTTTTTTTGCATCCCATTGTCCAAGCCCTTTACAAGTGTACTCGGATACGACACATCCCTCTTGCCAACACAGTATTTAAACCTGTATCCTTCATGGCAACAACCCGTTTCAAGGCACACCATTTCTTCGGCGTCTATTGAATAGATTTTAAATAATATTTTTTCTAATAATTGTAGACTCAAACCTATCAAAACGATAATCAAAAAAATCCATATAACTGTTTTTATTATCTTTATTATCATAATATTCTCTACAAATAATACCAAAGGGCTTTGTCAATATGTGCGATATTCAATGCATAAGAAATATACCTAGATACAAAACCTACCATAAAAAGCCAAAAAAATCCATATAACATACTGATGCCAATGAGTACTCTTTTTTGTTTCAGATTAATTTTTTGAATAAAAAACTTTTTAAAATATTTTATAAAAATAAAACTATATCCGATAACAAATCCTAAGTTCATAACTGTATAAATATATATATTTATATCTGGCGGTTTTCCGCCCGAATACAAATCACCCGGGATTATTTGGTTTGAAAATATGGCAATTTCACTCAAATAAAATAAGCCCCATCCGATTAAAAATAAGATATTAAAAAAAACGTGCTGAATTTTTTGCATAAATAAATTTTCCTTTTTATAAAATGATAATCCTAAAAACTAATTCGATAAAGGGGAAAGAAATAAATAACAGGCTTAAGCAAAAATTTTTTTTAAAAAAATAAAATCCTAATAAAAACGAAATAGCAATCAAAAGCATTTCAAATGCAAAACACACAATAAAATTTATATTATTCAACCAACACCAATTTATACATTCTGTCCCAATCCTTGGATAATCTGTATTGAAAAAAACATACACATTTATAAAATCATCCGTTATTATTCCGGCATAGAATAAATTCAGTGTGATAAAAAAAACAAAAATGATATATTTTAAAATATTACACATATGTCATCTCAATCCAAATTCGAATCCCTCAATAAATTTATATTTTGAATTTTACCAAAACGATAACTACAAGTGTGAGTATTAAAATAAAAACAATGGCCGCGATACAACTGCGCGCTATAATCATTCCTTTTTGTTTTAAATGAACTTGTTTGCCAAAGAAAATCTTAAAATATTTTACAAATATAAATGAATAACAAATTAACAAAATAAAGTTTACAAACGAATAAATTAAATTATAGGAAAATGAATACGTTTCGGCAATTTTATTAAAATCAAAAAAAAGTTGAAAAATTAAACCAAGTTCGAATAAGTAAAATAACCCCCATCCGAATATAAAAAATACATTATAAAAATATATTTTCAATTTATGCATCTTTGAATTCTCCAAAGTGTGGTAAAATAAAATTTACCTTACCACACCTTTTGTTAAATTCCTAGTATTTTACGTGGACAATCATATCTTTTCCATTATTTAGAAACCAAAAAGCAAATATTCCCATTTGATTAATCAAATCAATACACCCTGCGGATCCGGATTTTGTTCTTCCGTGTATAGAAAAATTATTGCGCCCCATTGTATCTGTATCATTCCCTGGTTCTAACCATACTCTTTGTGAACCCCAACTTTCAATACTCCCCGGCCAAGTACCAACGCCAAAAATACCTTTTAATTTTTGTGATGGTGATATCCTGTGCCATTCTTGGTAGTTTCCCTGTCTTGCCATATAGGACCCCTGCGGAATAGGTCCCTTATTCTTCAAACCTTGACTTTTAGGTGATTGATATCCAGGTCGACCTGATACACCAGCCCATTCTTTCGTTTTTAAACCATTTTCATAAAGCGCCAATGATTTTCCGTTAAATATTAACGTCTGACTAGGAACTGCCGTTGACGGTTCGCTAAATAATGAACTACTAAACGCATCTTTAGCGGCTTCAACAGCTCCCCCAGGATACGAATCTAATCTAGAATTTATTTTTTCAATAAACAATGATTCCGGCTGTACGCTACCCGTAGATGGCATTCCAATGGCTTGTTGGAAATTTGAAATTGATCTGCTCAATTCGTTATCGAAATAAGGAGTCATGCTCGAATTTTTCGGTGGGGTATAATAACCCAAGACCGCCAATGCGCCTTTAATTTTTACAACATCATCCATATTCGCATATTTTGAACTGACCGGTTCCGAAATAGCGATATTATTTGATATGTCTTTAACGGGAAGTGACACATTTTCAAGATTATGATTAATCGGATAAGTTGTTTGCGATTGCAACGCGTTTGCCAACTCAGCTTGGCCTTCGTCCGAAGCCAAAAACTCGGCGGCGCGTTCTTTAAAATCTAACATATCGGGCGTTATGCCGAATTGACCTATCCAATCGGTAAATACTTGGAAAAACGGCGAATTCACAAGCGCATTGATGGCTTGCAAATAACCCAAAGTATCACCGTCTTTTATTGCCCAAAATAATTGTAAAAGTGCTATCAACGAATCGGACAACATATTGCCTTTTTGCTTGGAATTTCGGCTGTTTCTTTCACGTTCATATACTTTATCATCCGAATCCGACGGATAAAAATCCATGTAATCATGGTAATTATGTCGACCGCACCGTCGATCATAAGCAGCCACTTTATGTCCTTCGCGCATATGTTCTTTCACTCGGACAATACCATTGCATTTTTTGTTGATCATAAAAATACTCCTTAATTATAATTAAATAAAACCGCCGAAAGTCGGCAGCATACGAAAAATGAACCACTTACATAAATGTACAAAGCGCTTTCACATGTGACTGATTTTTTAAATTTTAAAATATGAACGGGTATGATTCGCCGTGTTGATTACCGTGACCAAAACACCCCTAAAGGAATAAATAAAAAACGGGGATACACAACCCCCGTCAGCTATTAATGTAATAGCATAATTTACTCGAAAAGTCGAGGAAAATTTTCCTAAAAAGATTACAGATTAATCTTTGCCGAACTTAAACCTTGAAAATATAAAAATGCGCCCTATATCGTAAGTATGGAAAACACAAAACAAGAACAGTTAGGCTTATGGCAAGTTGTATCGCTCGGAATTGGGTCGATTGTCGGAGCGGGAATTTTTGCCCTGCTCGGCCAAGTTTTGCAAGAAACGGGCATTATGACGTATTATTCATTTGCCGTTTCGGGAATTATAGCTTTGTTTTGCGGGTATGCGTATATCAAATTAGCCGGAGCCTTCCCATCTCAGGGGGGCATTACGGTTTATTTCCAACATGCTTTCCCCAATAAATGGATTTCGGGCACATTGACGTTAATTTATGTGTTTACGACATTAATTTCTGCCGGTACGATGGCAAAATCATTCGGCTTTTACATGGATAGTCTTTTGGGGCATTTACCATATTTATCCGTGAATGTATGGGCTGCCGGCTTATTGATTTTATTGGGTTTATTCAATATGATGAAAGCCAATGACGTCGGCAATGCTGAAGCATTGATGGTTGCCTTTAAAGTTGGGATTTTGACCATTTTGATTGTCGCGGGCATTGTGGAATTTAAATCTTACACGCCGGCTTTTACAACACAACCAAGTACTTCAGCCTTCTTTCGCAGCATCGGAATAACCTTTTTTGCATTTGCGGGATTTGGGGTGATTACGAATGCAACAGCGTATGTTAAAAATAAAGAACATACTATTCGTCTGGCTATGTATTTGACGATTTTGCTTGTGATGGCACTGTATATCGGATTGGCATTTGTTGTCATTAATTATATTTCGCCGACAGTGTTTGCGCAAAACGTTAACGTTGCCGTCGCTGTTGTAGCCAAACAACTGTTGGGTGATTTTGGCTCGTTATTAATTTATGCCGCAGCTGTTTTAGCTTTCTTTACGGGTGTCAGCGCCAGCTATTTTGCCGTTTTTCGCATTACAAAATCTTTGGCTGATCAAAATATTTTACCGGGAATATATCGCAAAAAATTGTTCGGACGCGGCACATACGGAAATGGATTAAGCGTTTTATTATTGACGATTATCACGGTTCTTTTTGGTTTCGACGACATTGTCAACTTGTCCAGTGTTGCCTATCTGGTCAGTTATTTAGGTGTGTTTGTCGCCAGTTTTATCTTGCGCAAACAAACACATGCCAAATTTATTCCAATCGGTATAGGTTTTGTTTTAATGACGTTATTGCTTATTGGATTTGTAAATAGCGTTTATCTATGATGAAACTTCACTTAGGCATGATTTAACGCAATACACAATTTCTTCCACGTTCATCGGGAAATCCACGGCTTTTACCGTTATCGTTTTATCCAAAGCAAATTCCGATATTTTAAGCCGGCTCATTGCCTCCTTAAAACTGTCATAGGATTGACGGTTGAAATTGTCGCCTGTGTTCAAAGATATTGGTTATAAAAATGGTGTTGAGCAAATAAAACATAATTATATAAAGAATCGTTTGCATTTTCGCCAAATAAATTATTTTCCAAACAATGCGTATAGCCGCTTTTCAAAATACAGCCCTTTTCCATGTAAAAATTTATCAACAAAAAATGCATTTTTTATGAAATTAAAACGTAATTTTAATTTTCAAAATCGGGAACAACTTGTCTCGCGAAGCAAAATGCGAAAAAATAAGTGTTTCATATGCATTTACCGTCAACAACAAATTAAACGGTACGTTCTGCTGAATTTTATTTTCATAGGAATAATGATAAAATGTTTCGTTTGTATCATTTAATACCATAAAAGATTTTATCTCAAACGGCCAACGCTTTACATATAATTCATTATTAACCGCCGAAGACACTTTTATAATTTCCAGCCCCGGGAAAATTTGTTTAACTTCAGCGAATGATAATTCTTTGGCACGAAAGGTTTTTTCTTGATAAATAAGTTCATAAAATTTCAAATCCGCAGTACTGTATCCGATTAAACGGCCGTGGAATAAAAATTCATATTGTGTCGGCATCATTACCATCGGATGTCCATGTGCTGAATATTCGGAATAATTGCCGCTGCCAACCGAAACGGACTTCGTAAAGACAATGCTCTCTTCGGCCATCGAACCGTTATTCCATACTTGCGCTGAAGGCGAATAAACAACCTGATACCCTGGTTGGATTGCATCATCATAAATTTGCGGAGTGACTTCATATGGTTTCCCACAAGCCGATACAAAAAAAGCAAAGCACAAAATCAATAAATTTTTCATGATATTTTCTCCCGACGAATACTGAATTATACGATATTTTACGAAAAAGGAAAAGAGGATTTTTCGTCACATTAATCTTTTAAATAAAACTTCATATAATTTCACAGTCTGATTCATTCAGACATTAATATAATTTCAATTTTTAAAAAAGTATAATTTTTCTATATGTTATTAAATATATTTAAAGTAACATATGAATTTATTTTAACTTATAGTCCCATACCATTAAGCACATAGAAAGGACCCTTTATGATTTACGGATATATTCGAGTCAGTACAGAAAAACAAACCGCTGCCAATCAACGCTATGAAATCGAAAACTTTGCTTTGCAAAATGACATGGATATTGATTTTTGGATTGAAGAAGTCATTTCTTCCAAACAAGAGCTTGAAAAGAGAAAACTGGGTAAATTGCTTAAAAAATTAAAACCGGCAGATATTTTAATTGCAACCGAAATTTCCAGATTGGGCAGAAACTTGCTGCAAGTAATGGGCATCTTGCATTATTGTATGAGCCAGGATATACAGGTTTGGACGATTAAAGACAACTATCGTTTAGGATCAGACATACAAAGCAAAGTATTAGCTTTTGCATTCGGTTTATCTGCAGAAATCGAACGCAATTTAATTTCTCAACGGACAAAAGAAGCGCTGGCACGGTTAAAAGCCGAAGGGCGTCATATCGGCCGTGTTTATGGCAGCAAAAACAAAAAATTAAAGTTGCACGGCAAAGAAAAAAAGATTGCAAATATGATGGATGGAGGCCTTACCAAAAATCAAATCGCCAGAACGACAAATGTTAATCGTACAACATTATACCGATTTTTGAAAAAGACTACCATTTAAAAATGGTATTTAAAATACAACAAATCACAAATAATCATACTATAAATATAAATTATTGACAAATAAGCATTTAATGGTTATTTTTGACTTGACATTTCTGAAAAAATGTGATAAAATGTTTTTACTTATTTGGGATAAAAGTATCCATTTTGTTTTTTTCCCCCCCTCCCCGACATCAATAATGATGTCATTTTCTGAGCCATATTTAGGAAGGTCAAGCATATCGCTTGACCTTTTTTGATGGCCGTTACCATAAATTTTATATAGGAGTATTTTAATGGCTGAAAATATCAATTTGGCGGATGACCCACCGCGCGTGCGTTACATTGCCGATGGCATTCAAACAATCTATGAAACCCCCTTCCCTGTTTTTAAAGAAAAATCACTCATCATTTATTTGGACGATCAGGTGTTAAGTTGTGAAAACTACACAACTGAATTAGACGAACAATTACGTGCAACAATTACTTTCGCCGAAGCACCAGCAACCCAAACAGTGATTACAATTATGCGCAATTTGCCCATTGAACGTACCAGCAATTTTCAAGAAGCGAGTATTTTGCGTTCAGATGTATTAAATTACGAATTTAACTATTTAATGGCTTGTTTGCAACAGTTGACAGATGCATTAAAGCGGTCAATGATTTTGCCACCCTATGCAGTCGATACAACTCAAAACTTAACACTCCCGTTACCAAACGCCGGCAAAGCGATTGTATGGACGGCCGATGGAACTGGATTGGAAAATTCCACCGTCAGCATTAATGCTTTGGAAAAGACTTTTTCAGATTATAAAACCGCTGCCGAAACTGCCGGTGTAATGTCATCAGCAAAAGCAAATGAAGCTATNNCAACAGCCGGCACAAAAGCCGCTGAAGCATCTGCCAGCGCAGCCGAAGCTGCTCAAAGTGTTCAAGCAATTTCAGGTGCGCTTATCACAAAGGCAAATACCGATTTGGACAATTTAACACAAACGGCACAAGAAACAATCGTCGGTTTAGGCATGCCTGATTACACACGCGGCATTTCAGTTCCGGTTAACTCGACATTCACCCCTTCAACTAATGGTTTTATTGAATTTAAGGTTTATGTTGCGTCAAATTCCACTACTCAATTTTATATTGCCGAGAATAATTCTACGGGACGAAAAATCTCTGCAATTGAGAATGCAGCCAGCGGATATATTCATTGTGCTCAACAATTAAATGTTGTCAAAAACAAGACATATTATATTTACTCTGCAGCTTCTGTAGAATATATTCATTTTTACCCCGCGAAAGGAAATTAAGATGTTAAGATACGCAAAAATAATAGAAAATTATCAAGTAATAATATTTACAGGAACTGATATAAAATGGGCAAAAAAACAAAACTTCGCTGAACTAGAAGTCGAAAAAGGTTATGACGGAAATTGGTATATTCTAGGTAAAGCACCAATTAAACCCAAACAAAATTACATCGAAATGCGACTAGCAGAATATCCACCCCTTAATGAACAATTGGATATGATTTATCATGATTTTGAGAATTGGAAGTATACTATAAAAAAAGTCAAAGAAAAATATCCAAAAAATTAACTTATATAAAGCTCGCCACATCTTGGCGAGCTTTTCCATTGAATGTTAGTATACTTTTTTAAAACTTTATTTTACATAACACATTGAATGTTATTTTTGAGAATTTTTTTAATTACACTTCTCCACCTCTTATTCCAAAATACTTTGTCAAAAGATTTTGCAACTTGAACTGCATTGGCTGACAGTTTTTTTCTCAACTCTTTATCAGCCATCACTTTATCTAAGGCCTGCACGAGCTCATCAACGCATGGATTAATAAGCAACCCATTAAATCCATCTAAGATTAAATTGGGTAATCCACCGATATTGGTCGAAATAACTACATTGCCACAAGCTTGTGCTTCCAAACACGAAAGAGAAGTCCCTTCCGCGTACAAAGTCGGAATTAAAGAAACATCCGTTGATTGATATACTCTGTACATTTCAGAGGGTTCACAAATATAATGCCTTATCCTCTCAGGAAAACGTTTAACTAACTTTGTGAGATCATTTTCAATTTTTTCACCGTGTACAAATCCAACAAAATCAAAGATAACGTTGGGATATTTATTTAAAATGGGCGGCAACGCTTTAGACATAAGCCAATATCCACGTTCAGGACTAGCTCGTCTTGGAAATGTAATCTGAATTGAAGTAGTTCCATCTTTAGATAATGGCCTATAAAGTTAATACAATTTTTTAAAAAATATNNCCTTCAAAATTAAATGGGAAGGTTGTTCGTAACCAAGAAATTGTATTCGTATCGACAGAAACGATATAATCTATATTTGAAAAAATTTTAAATATAGATTTCAAGGAGACATTCTTATTAGGCGAATCCCAGGTTATACCATGTGAAATCAAAACATTAGGATGAAGTTTTTTTCTCCAATCCACAGCTCCGGAATAAATAACGAACTTATATTTTTTAAAAAATTGTATTGCATGGATGTAATCATCCACGGGTAAACCAAAAATCCGCAAATTGGAAACTTGTTGTTCCCAGAGACCAATTTTTTTATCACCCATTTGAATTAAAATAGGCTCATAACCACACTCAGTAATTATATCCGCTAAATCTGTAACATATCTTTCTGCACCACCATTATAGCAATTTTTACCTTTCTTATCAAACATTTGATGTTGAAAAATCAAAACGGCTCGATCGGTGAATTTTAATTCAATATTACTAATTATCCGTTTTGTGCTTTTGTCTTTAATTTTATATTTAATATATTTTCGAACTATACGGATAGTAATTATATCGCGAAACAATTTGAATATTTTTTTATATAATGCTTTTTTTATTTTCATATTTCATATTTCCCTGTTTTCTGCAGTTGACTTGGCAACAAAGTATAAAATATCTCTATATAATATTGCCAATAATGTATGATATAAATTAAAATATTTTTTTGTTTTAATATTTTTATCCATTATTGATAATGCATGTATATAGCCAACAGGATTTTCTTGTGATGAAACATTTGCAGTGTAAAAATCATATCGGCGTTTTCTATCTTTTTCACGCAAATACGCAAAATGTATTTTGGGGATCCAAATATGCATATTTTTCGACAAATCTGTAGATGCTGGATAAGGAGGTTGATGAAGAAACTTATTTTTTTCTTCAAATGGTACATTGTGATAACGTATTAAGCGCGTGTCCATTGCATAAGGGGACCAATAACCATCCGTTCTATATGCATGTGAATTCCACATATCAAGGCATGATACTTTAACAACTTCAATATCAGCAAATTTATTATTCAATAATTTTGATTTTAATTGCAGCAGATGCCAGTCATAAAATTCGTCTGCATCAATTATTAAAATCCAATCACCCTCGTGGGCTTCCAATCGTACATATTCCCAAAGCTGTCCACGTAATTTTGGTTCATTTTCTTGAAATATGGATTTTTTATTTCGATATAATTTCCCTGGATATTTTTTTAAATGTTCTTCAATAATACATGGCGTATCATCATCAGAAGCATCGTCCAAAAAAATATGATAATCAGCAATTTTTCCTATGGATTTCAACCAAGGGCGTAAATAATTATTTTCTTCATTTTTGACAATCGTTATTGCAATCAATCGATTTTTCATTTCCAAAGCTTCCTTATAACTTTGACAATCTTTTCCACTGCTGTACCGTTGCCGTATGGATTTTGTGAACCATCTAAGCGCGTCATATCCTTTTCTTGTGCTAAAACTTTGGTGGCATTTTGAATAATTTTATCGGTATCTGCTCCCACCAATTTTGCAAAACCTGCCTCTACCCCCTCGGCGCGTTCAGTTTCATAACGCATAACCAATAAAGGTACTCCAAACGTAGGTGCTTCTTCTTGAATCCCTCCGCTGTCAGTCAAAATCAATTTGGCTTGCTTCATTAAACAAACCAATTGAGGATAAGCAAGCGGTTCCGTCAATACGATATTTTTTCTTCCGGATAATGCTACCAACACCTTATTTTTAACATTTGGATTGGGATGAACAGGCAATACAAATTGATGATCAGGAAATTTATCGCTTAAGGCTTGAATAGCATTTAAAATATGCTCCAATCTTTCCCCGTGATTTTCACGGCGGTGAACCGTTACTAAAACAAGTTTGTCATCCAAACGAATACCCTTCCCTTTTAAATTTCGAATACTTTTAGCCAAAACTTCCGAAGAAAGACATTTCAAAGCATCAATAACCGTATTTCCCGTTAAGATTATTTTATCACGAGAAATGTTTTCCTTTAATAAGGCATCAACATTCGTTTGTGTGGGCGCAAAATGCAACGTTGTAATTCGTGTTGTCATTTGTCGCAAAGCTTCTTCCGGAAAAGGTTCAAATAAATCATATGNNTCTACATGAAATACAGGCACTTTGTTATAAAAAGCCACCAATGCGCCGCAAAACACACTCATCGTGTCACCTTGAACAATCACGGCATCAATTTGATGCTGATGAAAAACGTCACTTAGTTTACTTAAAATAAGTGATTGGACGCCCGCCAAAGTTTGATTGGGTCTCATTACATCTAAATTAATATCAGCCTTTAGCCCAAAAAATGATAAAGTTTGATTGGAAAGTTCCCTTTGTTGTTCAGTATTGCACACCAAAACATTTAAATCTTTTTGACAACGCAATCCTAAAATCACTGGGGCTAATTTTATAGCCTCGGGACGTGTCCCCAAAATAACAAGTATATTTTTCATGGATTGTACCTCATTTTATATTTTTCCTTTCAATTTAATTAAGTGCACAATTCTGCCGACGACGGGATGGTATCGGTAAATTTGTTTTAACATATTTAAATCTTTTGATTTTTTAAATGGTTTATATAGCGCCAAACACTTTGCAAAACGCCCAATCGGCGCCTTATCCCAATACAACAGTTTTAATTGAAAAGTTTTTTCTTGAACCTGTTTTGCCTTAGTCGCCGACAAACTGGCAGTATTGTTACGGTAGTAGTACAAATATTCTTTCAAATGATAAAAACGGACATTGTTTATCCACAAGCGCATCCAATATTCGTAATCTTCAGCACAAAACATATCTTCGTTATAAGAGCCAAACTTTTCATACAATTCACTCTTGTACAAAAAGCAAGCACCAATGCAACATCCGTGATAAAGTTTGCATACATCATGATGACGTTTTTTGCTGCAAATCGTCTCGTCTTCTCTAATGGCATACATATCTGCATAAACAAAATCAACATCCGTCTTTGATTTAAAAACAGACAACATCTTTTCCAAAGCATCCGGCGCATAATAATTATCATCCGACGTCCATGTCAGATATGCCCCTTTTGAAGCCCTAAAACCGATATTTAAACTGGCCGGCAATTTTTTGTTATTATCATTAGAAATAATTTTGATGCGCGCATCTTGTGCGGCAAATTTAGAGATAATGTCGGATGTCCCATCTGTTGAACAATCATTGACAATTATTAATTCCCAATCTTGAAAAGTCTGATCAATACAACTCTGAATTGATTTAGATATAAAACGTTGTCCATTGTATGTTGGCAAAACTATTGTAATTAATGGCTTCATAACCCCTTCCTACTATAGGTTAAAATCTAAAATGACATCACTTAAATTTTTCCGAAAATGCAATAGAAAAAAGTTGTTTTTTAGATAAAATAACAACATCTTCATCTAAAAATAATTGTGCGACATGAATATGGAATTCTTGAGCCAACATGTACATCATTTTGGATGTTATCCCAACTGTTCCACGTTCGATATTTGTAATCGTGGATGCAGATACATGTAGTTTTTCAGCCAAATCTGTTTGTAAAAGATGATGAGATTTTCGATATGATTTTATATTTCTACCAATTTGCTTTAACATTTTTTTGTAGTATATGTCATCTTGGGCAAAATTACGCTCATCCTTATCGTATATCATCATAAGTCAATGTCTCCCCCATGTTGCAATCTAACGGTCGTTTAATTGCAACAATTATTACCTGTTTTTGCTTATAAATAAGTTTTTTCTAGAGATTTTATCCAACTGATTTATTTAACAAATGATAATTTCTCTTGCATTTTATTTATAAAAGTGTATAGTGCAATTAAACGACCGTTAGATTGCAACACTTTCCTTATATCTATTTGAACTACTTATTATTTTAGTACACGTATTTTTTTCATAAATACATGAGTACTTTTCATATCTATCTATGCTTATACCATGACAAAAATAAAAAAATATTAGGCACCTATCAGCATTATCATCTTTAGAGTTGTATTTTTACACAAATTATGGCAAATTAAACCAAATTTGAAGGGAAAAACCATGGATAAAGAACCGCCGATTTATACATTAAAAAACGTTTATTTAAGCTTTGGATCAAATCCGTTGTTTCATGAGGTAGATTTGCATCTATCACGGGGTTCAAAATATTGTTTAATCGGACGCAACGGTTCTGGAAAATCAACACTTTTAAAAGTCATTGCCGGCATTATTAACCCCGACGGAGGAGAAATTTTTATTCAGCCCGGCACGAAAATTTCCTATATGCCCCAAGAATCCGATTTTGAATCATTTTCATCGTTACGCGATATTGTGGTATCCGGCTTGGGTATGCACAAAGGCGATGAAGAATATAAAGCGGATATTCTCATCAAAGAATTAGACATACGCCAAGACCAATCCCCTCAAATGGCATCAGGCGGCGAACTTAAAAAAGCAGCTCTTGCCAAGGCATTGGTGGGGGAGCCGGACATTTTGTTGCTTGATGAACCAACAAACCATTTAGACATTGTAACAATCGAAAAATTGGAAGAAATCATCAACCGTTTTACCGGTGCCGTAATTGTCATCAGTCATGACAAAGCTTTTTTGAATAATATTTCCACATCGACCATTTGGCTTGACCGCGGTACATTGCGTCAAAATGACAAAGGATTTTCATATTTTGAAACTTGGCAAGAACAAATCATCGACCAAGAAATTATCGCGCAAAAATTTTTAAATAAACGTATTGAAGAAGAAACCAGATGGTTGGANNCGGCGCGCCGCAAACGCAACATGGGTCGAAGCCGGCGGTTGCAACAAATGCGCATCTAACGCAAAGAGCAAATCAAACAACTGGGGACTGTCAATTTAGAAATTGACAAAGGTACGATTCAATCCAAAATGATTGTAGAGGCTAAACATGTAACCAAAGCTTTTGGGCAACGCAATATTGTGGATGATTTTTCCATTCGCATTTTGCGTGGCAACAAAATCGGTATTGTCGGTCCGAACGGAGCCGGCAAATCGACATTGATTAAATTGTTAACAAAACGTTTGGAACCTGACAGTGGCACAGTTAGATTGGCAAAAAATTTGCAAGAGGCATATTTTGACCAAAACCGCATCACCTTAGACACGTCCAAAACATTATGGAAAACATTGTGCCCCGAAGGGGATTATATTAATGTTCGCGGCACGCCACGACACGTTGTGTCCTATTTAAAAGATTTTTTGTTTACATCGGACCAAATCAATACGCCTGTATCAGTTTTATCGGGCGGTGAAAAAAACCGTTTGATTTTAGCCGTC
>DLOI01000026.1:16527-18125 GCA_002477185.1 Alphaproteobacteria bacterium UBA7488
GTTTTGGATGAACCCACAAACGATTTGGATATGGATACTTTGGATTTGTTGCAAGAAGCGTTGGATGAATATCAAGGCACTATTTTAATCGTCAGCCATGACCGGGACTTTTTGGATAAGGTAACGACTTCTTTACTATATATGAAGGGCGATGGAAAAATCAACGAATATGTGGGCAGTTATTCGGATTTGTTAAAAGAGCAAAAACAAATTGACACCAAAAAATCTTCAAAAACGAGCGTAAAATCATCAATTCAACCCCATTTATCCGAATCAAAACAATCAAGTAAAAATAAAGGAATATCCAATGCATCGCCCACACAAAAACGCAAATTAAGTTTTAAACAAGTTCATCAACTCAAAATGTTACCAGGCGAAATTGAAGCATTGGAAAAAGAAATTCAAACCATGGAAAAACGCATAGCAGACCCCGAGTTTTATCAAAAAGATACCGCTATGTTTCACGAAACGGTAAACAAGCTTACCCAAAAACGCGAAACATTGGAACAATTGGAAAATACATGGTTGGAACTTGAAATTTTGCAAGAAGAAATTAACGGGCGATAATTTCGTACAAAGTGCATAAGATTATAAAAAAACATTATTTTTTAAAATTTAATCCTTGCAATTTTAATTTTTTTGCTTTAAAAAACAATCATCATCTAACTTTTTTATATAAAGGTATTTCCCATGCATGGTCTTCCAACGCTGATTACAGACTTGACGTTAATTACAATTTACGCAGGTATCGTCACCTTACTTTTTAAATGGTTAAAACAACCCGTGGTGTTGGGTTATGTTTTGGCGGGCATCTTTGCAGGTCCCTATATCAAAGGGTTGCCAACTGTCGTAGATAATGAAAATATCCGTATTTGGGCGGACATCGGCGTTATTTTCTTGTTGTTCAGTTTGGGGTTGGAATTCAGTTTCAAAAAAATCGTTAATGTTGGCAAAGCAGCCATGATTACCGCCAATGCCAACATTATATTTATGTTGTTTATCGGCTATAATGTCGGGTTAATGCTCGGTTGGTCACAAATGGACAGCTTGTTTTTGGGCGGTATGATTTCAATGTCGTCAACCACGATTATTATTAAAGCCTTTGAAGAACTCAATATGAAAAAAATGCGCTTTACCGATTTGGTATTCGGCGTTTTGGTGGTGGAAGATATTGTCGGAATTTTGTTATTAGTCTTGCTGCCTACCGTTGCTTTAAGCCAAAGCGTTAACAGCACCGAATTGCTTATCAGCACCTCAAAATTAGTTTTCTTCCTGGTTTTTTGTTTTGTTATCGGTATTTACATCGTCCCAACATTCATGAAGAAAGTGGCGGATTATTTAAATGATGAAATGTTATTGTTGATTGCCGTCGCATTGTGCCTCGGGATGGTAGTGTTGGCCACATCCGCCGGTTTCTCATCCGCTTTAGGCGCCTTTATCATGGGCTCGATTTTGGCCGAATCCAATGTGGTTGAACGTATCGAACACGTGTTAAAGCCGGTTAAAGACTTCTTTGGTGCCGTCTTTTTCGTCTCGGTCGGCATGATGGTTAACCCCGAAATGTTTATTGAGTATGCTTGGCCGATTACAGCTATTAA
>DLOI01000026.1:18170-22000 GCA_002477185.1 Alphaproteobacteria bacterium UBA7488
ACGTACTTCCATTTTGTGCGGCTTTTCATTGGCACAGGTCGGCGAATTTGCCTTTATTATTGCTGCATTGGGTATCAGCATCGGGGTGTTAAGCGATTATGTTTACCCCATTATTGTGGCGGTTTCGGTTATTACAACTTTTACAACGCCGTTGATGATTAAAATGGCTATTCCGTTTTATAATAAATTAAATAAAGTATTGCCCGAATCATGGCTTAACTACATTGAACGCATGACATCGCCCAAACCCGATTCCGCAGCAGAAAAAAACATGTGGAACAAATTGTTTAAAAGTTATTTCTTGCGCATTTTCATTTTCTCGATTATTTCCATCGGCATTATGAATTTGTCATTCCATATTTTTAAACCGTTGCTTAAAGAATATCTAACAGGATGGGATAACCGTCTGATTCGTGTCGTTTCGACAACGCTCACATTGATGATAATGGCACCATTTTTAAATGCTTTATTGGTGTCCAAAGAAAAAGTGGCTCGGATGTATATCAGTTTGTGGGTGGATAAAAAATCCAATCGAGTTCCGCTTATTTTATTGACAAGTTTCCGCATTTTATTGGTTGTATTTTTCGTAATGATGGTGGTGCACCAACTCTTAACGACCAATCCGTATGTGACGGCAGCATTGGTGTTCGGTTCAATCGTTTTATTGATTAAATCGCGATGGTTATTCAATCAATATATGAAAATCGAAACACAATTTTTGGTTAATTTAAACCGTGAACAATTGGAAGCTCAACTTAAAAACACCAAAAATGAATCGCGTATTACAGACGAAGAAAAATGGTTGGATTCATCGTTGTTCGTCACGCAATTTAATTTGGAAGAAGGCAGCGAATATGACAAAATGGCACTGCGCGAAACTATGTTTCAAGAACTATATGCCGTCAATATCATCAAGATTATTCGCAAAAACCAAGTCATTAACGTACCGCGCGGCGGTGAAAAATTGTTGGCGGGCGACGCATTATTGGTTGCCGGCACCGAAAAACAATTGCGTGCTTTTAGAAATGCCATGAAGGATAAAGGTATTATCCAACAGGCAATCGCAGGCAGCGAGAACAAAACCGTCAGTTTGCATGATTATATTTTGACTCAAGAAAAATATGCCATCAAAAATGATAAGACGATTTTATGCTGCGCTGTCCCGGTTACGAAGGATTCTGTACTTATCGGCGAAACCTTACGTTCATCCAATATTCGCAATAAAACAAAATGCTTGGTTGTCGGAGTTGAACGGAAATCGTCGTTGTTCTTAAATCCTAAGGTTGATTTTGTCTTTAAAGAAGGCGATTTAATTTGGATTACCGGTGAACAAAAAATTGTCAGTAAGGAAGTGTTTAAACAAATTCCATTGCAACCGGCATTGGCAGAAAAACAATAAGGCAAACGGTACAAAGTTAACAGACCGTTGGCAACTTTTTTAAAGGGTCATAAAAAAAACTTTAAAATTGATTAAAAAAGGCGTCATTCGTTAAGGTTTTTTCAACCTCAATCACGGCGCCTTTCTTAATGATAAATTCACTTAGACCGTAATTACATGCCCCTTCTTTCCAATCACAAGTATATCCAAGCCGCGTCCATGGATAATATCCATCAGCTGTTTTTTGATTTTTTTCGAACCATTTTTTATACTCGCCAGGGGCATCTGTATCTATTTCCAATGTCATTTTATGGACACAAGCATTAGTTTGATAAGCAGGACGTATCACATCTTTTGGGGAGACCAACAAATAAGAAACATGTGTATAGGGTTCATGAGAATTTGAACGGCCCAATAATTGACACAAACGTATGTAAGGCATTTCGCTATATTTTTTGTTTTTTAAATCGTCCTTGATTTTATCATCCAATTCTTTGGCCGAAACGGCCCATATTGCGTCTCGGTCAGACACAAACGTGCGCCCGGATTCGTATACTTGCGGGACATTATGCCAAGACGCCAACAATACTTTTTCTTGAAAAAAAATGACACGTTTATCATTTTTTGTCAAACAAACCAAGGGCTTGATTTCATGTTCTTCGGCCACTGCCGCATCTTGAAGAGCCAACGCATATCGGTCATGTTTAGCGGTACAACAAACCGTCCAAAATAATAGAAGAAAAATAAAACATTTTTGAAGATTAACTAATGGGGACAAATACAACATATAGTCTATTCACATTATAAATAATCCGTCACAGAGATTTAAAAAATTGTGACAGAAACTTACATTTGATAAATCAATTCTTTTCCTTCCCTCGAATCAGATTTAAAAATTCTTGTCCTTTAATTGTTATAAACAATTCAGTTTCTTTATCCATTACATCTTTTGAAACATCCATTGTAAAACCAATCATTCTCGCGTTTTGAATCATAGCTTTTCGCCGCGTCAATCCGTCATCTTTTTCTCGCAAAATGTGAAATTGTTTACATAATGCAGTGCTATAGGAAGCTTTTTTAAAAAATGATTGGCTAGCTTCCTCAGAAAAATAATAAGACATAATTTTAAATGATTCAATTAAAACCTTGACGGCATCTTTCTTACGACCGCCATAGGATTTAGCCACATCTGAATTCATAAATTCTTCTTCCATTGAAGGAATAACATACTGGATATTTTTTCTCGGAATATTATTTTCGGGATCACCGGCGGATTTAGCCAAAATAAAACGAGACATATCTTTTATAACGCCAACGAAAAGACCGCGATTTTTTATAACATCTTCATACTGGGCATCTTCCAAATCTTCTTTTAATGCTAAAATTCGCCGTTCAACCCTTTTATCATGAGATTCAGTTATATTACTTTTCAATTTATTAACCCATGGCAAGGAATCTGCTGTCCCTTCTATAAGAGAAGCTGTACCATCATAAACAGTATCACAGATTCTTTTTGTAGATGAACAACTCGTAAAAGTTCCCGCCAATCCCAATGAATAAAGCGCTAATATGGCATATTTTGCCTTTTGCATGACAGCAGACATTTCATACCCCTTCATTATTAAGTATTAGATTTTATATTATAATTTTATGCCACTAAAATAATTTTGTCAAGAGTTTTTTTATAAAATAAAAATTTAAACGCAATTTATCAGTTTAATCTTTTCCTTATTACAAAATAGACCTATTTTAATATCATAAACACCTTGAAATTTTAAAAGTGCATACCTATGTATATATCAAAAATGAAAGGATATACATCATGAATCAAGAAAAATTAACAGACAGAAGCCAAGGATTTATTCAAGCAGCGCAAAATTTAGCCGTACGCAAATCCAACCAATTTTTAATGCCCGAACATTTATTGAAAGTCATGTTGGATGACAAAGACGGCATGGCATCATCCCTTTTGGCTCAAACAAGTGCCGACGTATCCAAAATCCGTAGAGAAGTCGATGAAGATGTCGACAAACTACCTCATGTCGAAGGGTCAAGTGTACAAGTATCCGCCAGTCAAAGCTTTTTAAAAACTTTGGATTTAGCCGAGCAGTTGGCAGACAAAGCCAAAGATTCTTATGTGACCGTCGAACGGTTATTACAAGCATTATTATCCGTTAAATCGTATGGTGTGGATATTCACAAATTAAACGCTGTCATTAACGAAATGCGCGGCGGACGTACGGCCCAATCGGCCAGCGCCGAAGACAGCTTTGATGCTCTCAAAAAATATGCGACGGATTATACCGAACGCGCATTGCAAGGCAAACTTGACCCTGTTATTGGCAGAGATGAAGAAATCCGCCACACTATTCAAGTATTATCGCGCCGTACAAAAAACAATCCGATTTTAATCGGCGAACCCGGGGTTGGCAAAACCGCCATTGTGGAAGGG
>DLOI01000026.1:22078-23778 GCA_002477185.1 Alphaproteobacteria bacterium UBA7488
AATACCGCGGTGAATTTGAAGAACGATTAAAGGCTGTACTGCAAGAGGTCGAAGCGGCCAACGGGCAAATCATCTTGTTTATTGACGAAATGCATACTGTTGTCGGTGCGGGAGCCACCAGTGGTTCCATGGATGCATCCAATTTGTTAAAACCGGCGTTGGCGCGCGGTGAATTGCATTGTATCGGTGCGACCACACTTAAAGAATATCAAAAATATATCGAAAAAGACCAAGCTTTTGCAAGGCGTTTCCAACCCGTATATGTGAATGAACCTCAGGTTGAAGAAACCGTTTCGATTTTGCGCGGCATTAAGGAAAAATACGAACTTCACCACGGCGTTCGTATTTCCGATGCCGCTTTGGTTGCAGCCGCTACCCTATCGAACCGTTATATTACCGACCGTTTTTTGCCGGACAAAGCCATTGATTTGGTGGATGAAGCGGCCAGCAAATTGCGTATGGCGATTGATTCCAAGCCCGAACATTTGGATGAAATCGACCGGCGCTTGATACAAATGAAAATTGAACGTGAAGCTTTGAAANNCAAGCCTCTAAAGAACGATTGGAAAAAATCGAAAAGCAAATCGACAAATTGGAAAAACAATCCGCCGAAGAAACGTTGGTTTGGAGTACAAACAAAAATTCCATTCAAGAGGCCGGCCGTTTGCGGGAAGCATTGGATAAAGCGCGCATAGCGGTGGATAAGGCACTGCGCGATGGACAATACGAAAAAGCGGGCGAATTGCAATACAAAGAAATTCCAGATTTAGAAAAAAAGTTGAATGAAATCAATGCGNNATGCGCATAACCAAACGCATACAACCGTTGAAACCGTTACACCGGATATTATCGCAGGCGTTGTGTCCAAATGGACGGGCATTCCCGTTGATAAACTGATGGGCAGCGAACGCGAAAAATTGCTGGATATGGAAAAGGCTATTGCGCGGCGCGTTGTCGGGCAAGACAAAGCAATCGTTGCCGTTTCAAATGCTGTACGACGTTCAAGGTCAGGGTTAAAAGACCCAAACCGTCCGATTGGTTCATTTTTATTCATGGGGCCGACCGGTGTCGGCAAAACCGAACTTGCCAAAGCATTAGCCGAATTCTTATTTGACGAAGAATCGGCATACTTGCGCATCGATATGTCCGAATATATGGAAAAACACGCTGTTGCGCGGTTAATCGGCGCGCCTCCGGGATACGTGGGGTATGATGAAGGCGGCGTGTTGACCGAAGCCGTTCGCAGGCGCCCCTATCAGGTTATTTTGTTTGATGAAGTGGAAAAAGCGCATCCCGATGTGTTTAACGTGTTGTTGCAAGTACTCGATGACGGACGTTTGACTGACGGGCAAGGACGCACGGTCGATTTTAAAAACACATTCCTTATCATGACATCGAATTTGGGGTCGGGGCAAAATGAAAAAGAAATGATGGAAGTATTAAAATCGTTTTTCCGTCCCGAATTGTCTTTGATTTTACCCTCCAACAATTTGATAAAGTATTAAAATCGTTTTTCCGTCCCGAATTNNAATCGTTTTTCCGTCCCGAATTCATCAACCGTTTGGATGAAATTATCATTTTCCACAATCTTAAAAAAGAACACATTCGTTCAATTGTGGACATTCAATTAAAACGGTTGCAAGAACGTTTAGCCGACCGTCACATTACTTTAAAACTGGATGATAAAGCCAAAAACTGGG
>DLOI01000026.1:23939-27108 GCA_002477185.1 Alphaproteobacteria bacterium UBA7488
CCCCGCCGTTGATGGCGGGTTTTAATTTCATACGTCCAGTTAACGTTTTGCAGTACTTGGCTTTGAACGTTTGACAATCCTTTTCGTTTTCATTTGACGGTTAACCAACGCCGGTTTCGACAATTTTTGCCCTGCAGATGTTTTTTTTGCATTGGACAAACTCATTGAATTGCCCTTTTTGTTGTTTTTGGAAGTACTTGTAATCTTTTCGGATTTCGTTGCATTGGATGATGAGCTTGATTTACTTGATTTTGACGAATAATCTGCCTTTTCATCCATGACATCTTCCAACGATTTTTTAAAAGTAAAGCCTTTCGTCACGATATTGGATAATTGTTGAATCTTTTGAACCAAGTTGCCCAGTTCCTTCGTAATATTTTCGGCATTATCCAAATTAAAGCCGTCTTCGGAAGAAAAATCTTTTACCTCTGACATAATAATATTTTTAATATTTTTGATTTCGCCGAATGTTTTAAGTGCTGTAAAAATTAACGGCAACGTCAGTTGATAACGGCTTTTTTCATAAACATCTTCGAATTTTTTGGCAGTGCCGGCCAATTCTTTTTGCCCCGGGGTTTCATCCCGCTGACGGAAATAATTGTATGAAAAATAAATCAACATGAGTGTTGTAAATGTTTCTTGAACAATCACAAATTTTCTTTTAAGCGATAGCAGCTGGGTATATTTGAAATAACCGAGTAAAAAGACCATTGCCAACATAATAATCAAAGCGGCTATCGATAAATCTACATAATTGTACCAAAGCGAATATCCGAGCACAATCAATGTAATAATTATACCGACCCATAAAATGACTTCAAGCCAATCGCGTGTTTTTTTAAAATGCATCATTGTTTCCCCCTTTTTTATAAAAAAACCTGTTGAATATATAGATTTTGGCATAGGATTTGTAAACCCAAAAGAGAAAAAAAATCATTAAAATCAGATAAATGTAAACGAAAGTATTGCCCTTTTGTTCAAGTTAGGATTTTCCTACAGACCTTGGGCGATAACGTATGGCAAGCAAATCAGCAACGAATTATATGAATTTTGTCAGCAACTATGGAGGAAAACAATGAAACAAACGAAAAACAAAGAGAAATTGCAAGATCCCCAAACCAAATTTTATCATGAAGATTTTTCAAAACAAAAACAACCGTGGCCGGGATTAGACTGTGAAATGAATCCAATTCCCGATTGCGGCGAAAAATCATACGTCGGTCACGGCCGTCTGAAAGGTCGCAAGGCCTTAATTACAGGCGGCGATTCGGGTATCGGACGTGCCGCGGCAATCGCCTATGCCAGAGAGGGCGCCGATGTAGCTATCAATTATTTGCCATCCGAAGAAAAAGATGCTGCAGAAGTTAAAAAACTTATAGAAGACGCGGGACAAAAAGCCGTCTTGATACCGGGCGATGTTTCGGATGAAACCTTTTGCCAAAAATTGGTACAAGAAACGGTTGAAGAATTGGGCGGACTCGATATTTTAGTACTAAATGCCGGCCAACAACAATTTGTCGAAGACATTGAAAATTTATCGACCGAACAATTTCGAAAAACATTTGAAACAAACTTGTTTTCGATGTTTTGGATTGTGAAAGAGGCTCTGCCTTATTTAAAGCCAGGGTCAAGCATCATCACGACTTCATCCATCCAAGCTTATCAGCCGGGCAAAATCTTGCTTGATTACGCATCCAGCAAAAGCGCTATCATCGCTTTTACCCGCGCATTAGCCAAACAACTGGTAAGCAAAGGTATTCGCGCAAATGCCGTTGCACCCGGCCCTATTTGGACGGCTTTACAAATTTCGGGCGGCCAACCGCAAGAAAAAATCCCGATGTTCGGTCAAAATACACCGATGAAACGCGCAGGTCAACCGGTCGAATTGGCGGGCGTGTATGTATTGCTGGCATCAGATGAATCGTCCTTTACCACCGCCGAAGTCTATGGCGTTACGGGCGGCATGCATACGTCTTAAAAAGAAGGATTATCCCCCTGCCTTTTTTTAGCATTTTGTCATTTATAAAAATGACAGTTTCAATATTAAAAAAATTCTTATCACCTAGAAAAAACCCTGCCGAATTGACAGGGTTTTTTTGGCATATGTTCGTTTAAAAGACATTAAATTTTGATATACCCTGCATAAAAAGCGATAATCGCTCCAATGGCTATCAAAACTAAAATGCCTGCCAAAATCAACTCTTTTGAATTGAAGACATCGCCTTTAACACCGGCATCTTTTCGAGCCCAGATATAAAACGGAATACCTAAGGCAATGAAGATAACCGCCATAAACAGATAGCTTAACCCGGCGGCATATATTAACCAAACGGCATAAACCGTTCCCAAAATACCTGTTATTAAGGCCATGGTACGAGAAACGCCGGCAGAATTTTGCAATTGTTTATCTTCACTTATTTTCCATAAGAACATACAAGATACCAAATAAGCCGGCAGAACCATAACGGCCGTAATAGATAACATTGTGTTCCATGCATTGCTGGCGAAATAAACCATCAGAATGGCCAACTGCATTAAACCACTGGTCACCCACAAAGATGAACTTGGCGCCCCTTCTTCATTTTCTTTTGCGAAAAGTTTCGGGAAGCTGCCATCTTTTGCCATAGCATAGGGCATTTCAGCCACAATCATTGTCCAAGACAACCAGCTGGCCAAAATCGCGACAATTAAACCAATATCCATAAGCCAAGCGCCCCACGGACCGACAACGGCTTGTAAAACACCGGCTGTAGACGGATTGGGTTCTTGTGCCAATGCAGCTTGATCCATGAATCCGAACGGCAAAATGGACAGCAGGACATAAATAACCAAACATCCTAAGAAACCTAAAACGGTTGCCTTACCGACATCCGATGCCTTTTGAGCGCGCCCGGATAAAACAACGGCACCTTCAATACCGATAAATGACCACAGTGTGACCAACATCGTATTTTTAATTTGTGTTCCGACTCCACCTAATTTATCCGTAGCCATGTTGCCCCAAAAATCAAAATGGAATTTATCCCAATGGAAAACAAACGCCATGATAATGATGAACAAAATTAACGGAATGATTTTGACAATGGTTGCAATCAAGTTGATGAAAGTGGCTTGTTTGACACCTCGTAACACGAGGAAATTGAAGCCCCAAATCAAAATGGAACCGCCG
>DLOI01000026.1:27181-27362 GCA_002477185.1 Alphaproteobacteria bacterium UBA7488
TAACCGACGTGGCCGAAAATTTGGCAGAGCCAATAGCTCCATCCGATGTTAAAGCCCATGTAATCGCCATAACCTGCTTTTGCGTACATATAAATACCCGATGTTAAATCAGGACGGGCATCTGACAAGATACGGAATGTATTGGCAATGAAATACATGCCAAAGCCCGTAACGAGCCACG
>DLOI01000026.1:27431-27914 GCA_002477185.1 Alphaproteobacteria bacterium UBA7488
CGCCAATCCGAAAATGCCCAGTTTGCCGGGCGTAGACATATGTGATTGTTTTTGTGCCATGACTTATCCTTTATTAAAAAAAGTAAACAGCATTTAAGGGGACAATGGATGCCCCCTTAAACGATTGGTTACACTTACTTTTTAGCTACGGCAACCGGAGCATACTTGAAGTTCAAGAAGCCCAAGCATGTGAGCGAATAGCCAAAGGATTGCGTAATGTTCACATAATTGTGGAAAAATTGGAAATCGGAATGTTTTTCAACGCCACGAATATCCAATTCATGATTCAAAGACTTTGTCAACCACATTTCTGCGTGAGCTTTGGCAATATCATCGTCAATGAACGTATCGAAATATTCAACATATTCCGCAGCCCAACCGCCGATGAATTTTCCGGATTTATCTTTGCCCCACACAATACCGACACCGGTCGCGATGGCTTTGTGATCTTCGACACGGGCACCATTGCCTGCCATAATGACT
>DLOI01000026.1:27990-32631 GCA_002477185.1 Alphaproteobacteria bacterium UBA7488
ACGTTAAAGTCTTGAATTTTGGCTTGCAACAAAGCGCTGTCATAGCAAAATGTTTCGAATGGTTGTGGCGGAATTCCGTCATCTGCTTGACCTGCACCCCCTGTGTGGAAAGCAAGCGTCGGATATCTTGTACCTAATTGAATATCTTCCATAGTTTAGTCTCCCTTTTTAAGTTGTTTGTTACATTTGATATATAGGTCATTGAAAAATAAAGTCAAATTTACATACTTTAGTTTTTAGAACATGACCGTCGCACGCAGCGATGTAACAGTCGCCGTGTTTGATTTTTCGTTTAAGCCCGGGTTAATATAAAATTGAATATCAGGCGTGATAATCAAGTAGTTCGAAATACCCCAAGACCAATAAGCTTCGATAACATTTTCAACAGACCGTGATGGTGTACCATTAACAGCTTTGTTAAGTTTATTAAGCGAATAAGCCAACCCGATTTGATCTAAGGCATTACGTTTAAGCGGATTATTCCACACTGTACCCACCATGTATGATTGTTTAATGGGTTCAGGCGAATTTGTTGCCCCGTTAGCCCGTGCAAAAATACCAATTTGTCCGATATTTTGCATTGCGTTAACACTCCATCCTTTTGTGTGCTCTGGTTGTTGTGGCACCGATGGTTGGTTATAAACCATAATGCTGTACTGAGATGTACCCCATCCTTCAATTGTCGGTGTATAACTGACAGAGGCAAAAGTCGTGTATTTCTTTTTATCAAAATCTTTTGTGCTGATGTTTTGTCCGGTGACATTATGCGCATCTTGGAAACCGACAACGAATGACCAATCATCATTCGGCGCCACTGTGGCGTAGGCGCCAAGGCTNNACGAGCCGTTTTGTGACAGTGCATAGTTTAAAAAGTTGATTTGTTGGTTTGAGTTATAAGATGTACCGTCAAATGTGTACATCGGAAATTGCCCTGCAGTTAACGACAACCATTTCATATAGGATGGAAATTGGTAGGTCAATGTTAATTGGTCAAAAGAATGAGAATTGTCCGTATAATCGTTAATGCCGCTCACAACCCCCATATTATTGCCTATGTCAGTCGCAGATGTTCCCCAATATTGGACTTTCGTGTATGCAATTTGAGCAGACAAGTCCCCATACGTATCGGATTGCATCATGTTCCAATTGGCCGTGCCGTAATACTGGGTTTGCCAAGAGGTTTTTTTACCGTTTGGCGCACCGCGTTGTGGCAAAATGGACGCATCCAAAGAATAACTGAATCCATATTTGTCGGACAACATTTTTTTAAAATCGGCATATTTTTGTTCCCATGTTTCGGCTTCTGCCAAATCTTGCCGTATTGCTGAGTTCATTAACCTGGCCTTGACATTTTTATGGGTGCTGCCCGTATTTGGCAAGTTAACGGTGTTGACTTGTTGTGCTAAAGCTTGTTGGTTTAAAAGAATTGAACCGAATAAAATCGATGAATATAATAAAGTTTTTTTCATAATCGCTCTCCCTTCCCTTTTATAGGATATGGGTAACAAATCTGAAAAGTAAACCGTTCAATTCATTAAATTTTATAAAGAAATGTTTTATATAAACTTAAGTTTATTTCATGATTTTACAAATTGGGCGGAAAAATCAGCCTGCGACAAATCATAACTACAGGCAAAAATTAATTTAAAATAAGGATTTTCAAAATGAAAGGCTGGATAAAAAATAGAACCATGGTAAAATATTAATTGAAATTTGAGTTTCTTTTAATAAATTACCATGGCGTCCCCCTATTCGTCCATGGACATTTATATTTATACAACCATAAATTGCATTTCACAAGCATTTTTTTTAACAAAATGCAATTTTTTTTGATTTTCCTGATTTATGAATTAGTTAGAGCACAAAAAAAATTCTGTCGGACCTAAAAAAAACATATATAGGTATTTTTTAAGTCATAAAAACCTTATTTTAGATGGTCATTTTTGTAATTGGAAATGAATAATTAATATTACTTCAAGTAAAAAAAATTCGAGTCACAAAATTAAATATTAAATAAACATATGATTTTATGTTATTAATTAATATTAATTCTTTGATGATAAAAAAATGAATCTTAAATTTTTAGATGACATGACAAGAGTCAAAAAAGCGGATACAATCTTTTTGATACATCAAAAATAACATTGGATAAAACAAAACCATGGTAAAATATTAATCGAAACTTGCACTTCATTTAATAGATTACCATGGCGTCCCCCTAGTTCTCCTAGAATTCCTTTATACAACTTTAAATTGAGTAATGCAATACTTTTTTGAGCATTTTAAAAATTATTTTATTACAACCTGAAATTGTTAAATAATTTTATTTACACTAAATGGTTTATAACTGTTTCACACATACCAATGTATGTTTTTGAATGATTAATTTAAAAATTACTACTCAAAAGTTTCTAGTTACTCATAAATTGCTTGTTTTATCATTTCAATTGTTTGACGAACTGCTGCTTTTGCCGGACATGTATCTGCCAAAGCATCCAACATCATAAAATCATGATGCGTCCCATTATATCTGACGCTGACAATTTTGTTGCCGGCTTGCATCAATTTATCTCCGTATTGTTCACCTTCATCACGCAATACATCGTTTTCATCTGTGAGTAAAAATGTTGAAGGCAACCCGCTTAATTGTTCTTCAGATGCCAAGAGGGGCGATGCTAAAATATCCTTTCGGCTGTCTTTATTCGGCGCATAGGCATCCCAAAAATACTCCATTGCCTTTTTGGTTAACCATGGGCCATCAGCGAACAAATTATACGATGGCGTATCCATTTGCCCATCCGTCACGGGATAAAGCAAAATTTGCTTTAAAATTTTAGGTCCTTTGCGCATTTTTGCCATAATCGCCGTAACTGCCGTCATGTTACCGCCGACAGAATCCCCACATGTAACAATCTTATTTGCATCACCGTTGAACTTATCGGCATTTTCGTGGATATATTCCAACGCCGCATACCCTTGTTCAACCGGAATCGGGAATTGCGCTTCGGGGGATGGCGTATACACCACGAAAAAAGTCATAACATTGGCACCGATTGTCAATTCACGTACCAAACGGTCATATGTTTTTTTATCCCCCATAACCCAACCGCCGCCATGATAATAAATCAAAATGGGCAATTTTTGAGTGTTTCCCTTGGGACGAAAAATCCGTACATCTACCATTCCCGTCGGGCCGACCGGCAGTTGTACATCTTCAATATCGCACGCCAAATCTTTTGACAAAGGCTTTTGCGATTGCGCATTCAATAATACTTGCCGGGCGTCTTCATACGATAAAGTATAAAGCGGCGCCGCATTTTCAGCCGTCAAATCGTCCACGAATTTTTGCGTTTGTTTTGTTAAATGGGGGTGTTTTGAATTTGCTTGTGTCATTTTAAACCTCCTGATATCATCTCCCATTATCAGATAAGTTCAATCTTAAAGCCTGACAAGCTCTTCATAAGGCTAGAGAATGTGTGAAAACCACTTATTTAAATGACTAAAAAAAGGAAGAAATCAAAACTGCGCCCCAAATGACGGCGGCGTTTACAAAAGCAATCAACACCAGCAAACTGCCAATGTCTTTGGCGATTTTGGATAACGGATGGTATTCTTCCCCAATCCGGTCAATAACCATTTCTATGGCCGTATTGGCAAGTTCCATCAACAAGATAATAAACAAAGAAAAAACCATTAATAATTTTACTGGCATTGCTATCGGCAAAAATATGCACAAAATTGCGCCCAAAACAAAAACAGCCAAGTCTTGCCTGAATGCTGCCTCTGATTTATAGGCGGCCATAAAACCGTCATATGAGTAAGAAAATGCTTTAAATATTCTTTTAAGACCTGTGTGCGAGGATTTCATTTCGGCCCCTTTCTTATTATATAAAGAACATACAGCATTTTATAAATGTGTCAAGAAAAATATAACGATTTTTCGTACCACGGTTATCGGTTTATTTTTATACTGCCAATTCTTTTTTTAACGGAGACGGCACGTAACCAAGCGGCAAATTCTTTCGGCGTTATACTTGAAGTTGCAAGGTTTTGTATTGAGGCCGCCTTTTCGTCCTTGGATGCTTGAATTTCCCAGCCGTTTAACTTTAAAAAAGGCAACAGGCAATGTGGGCAATACGCTTAATGCTGTCCACAAACGGATGATTTCGGATAATGCCTTGAGCGTATTGAGCACCTAAATCAAATACATCAGCGTGGGGATGAAAATGTAAATAATTTTCGGCACGACCGAAAGCCGAATCCAACAATGCTTCGTCACGCAAACCAGACGGAGCGTTGAGCCGTTTAGAGTTCATCCGAACAATGTTGCAAAACCGTTTTTTGCGGCCATCTCATTTATTCCAACTCTTCCAAAAGTCGGCTTCTTCATCGATAATATCATTTGCGGTTGATATTTGTTCTTTTAAATCTTCCATGTACACATCCCTCATAATACTTTAATTAAATGTACAGGGTTTAAAATGCAAGATAAAATATTAACAAAGCAATACCCTTTGATTTTATAATTTTAAGAAATTCTTGACCAAAGCCAATTTTCAAGGTATAATGTTATTTATTAAAAGGAGGCCGACATGTCAAAATTAAAAAATGCTTTTAAATCATTGGGTACAGCAGCCGTTT
>DLOI01000026.1:32661-44403 GCA_002477185.1 Alphaproteobacteria bacterium UBA7488
CTGAAGCCTTTGCATTTAAGGGCATAGACGCGCCTGTTGCCACTCAAGCCCAAAAAGGCGCTCCCGTTTTTACAAATATAGGGCAACCTCGGTATAACAACTTGCCCAAACCGATGGCAACGTCAAAAGATTTTTTAAACGTCAAACCCGACAAAATCGAAAACGACGGAGAATCCGAAACGCGTACATTTTTCCACAAAAACGGTTCAAAAACAACCTTTTACGCAGACAGCCAGACAATCGGCATTTTTCATTATAATGACAAAGGACAAATGACTCATGAAGTCAGCTATGACCGAGAAAATCCGAAAGAAAGTTCGTTAACGATTTACAAAGACGGCAATTTGGCTGTGACATTCATCGGCGGAATGCCGAAAACGGATCTATTCGCAACGCCAACCCCCTTAAAAGTTGTCTCATACATTGACCAAGCCGGCAACCATGTGGGCATTCATTTTGACGGGAAAGGCAACCGCACCGAAATTCGTGTCATTCACACGGACGGCAATACGACAATTTATAATTTCGACAAAAATGGCAAAGCATGCACGCAAACAACGTTGGATCAACACGGCAAAATTATCGAAACCATCGGCAAAGCCGCTGCCTTTAAAACGACTATCCCGGGATTTGGGCGGGGCTCAAGATAAATCGAACAATTTAATTAAGAAATTTCGTTGTTTTTTAACATTGTAATTTTAAAATTTTCGATATGGATTTTTGTCGGTTAAATATATCAAAAGATATAGCTTTATAATTATACTTCTTAGGATTCTAAATGATTGATTTACATACACATTCCCTTTTTTCAGATGGCACCGCAACCCCGGCACAACTCGTTGATAAAGCTGCCTCTGTCTNNCTATTGCTCTGACCGACCATGACAGCGCCGACGGGCTGACTCAGTTTCAATCCGCTGCAAAACTATATCCCGATTTGTTGGTACTAAATGGGGCCGAATTGGGTATCGATTTTAAAGGGGATGAATACTTGTCACAACTGCCCGATAAGCCAGTCGTTGAAATTATTGCAATGAATTTTCAAGATACAGAACCATTTTGTGCCTGGGGAAAACGCATTAACCATTATCGTGAAGAAGCCAATATCAAACGCGTTGAAAAATTGCGCGCTCTTGGGATGGACATTTGCTTTGACGATGTGATTTACGATGAAAACGGCCATAAGCGCAATATGGTCGGGAAGCCGCATATTGCAGCTGCCCTTTTGAAAAAACGATACATTTCATCAATGCAAGAAGCATTTGAAAAATATTTGAACAAAGGGTTGCCGGCCTACGTAAAGCAACAAAACCCGAATGAAATCGAAACATTGGATTTTATTTTACAAAACGGCGCCATTCCGATTATGCCGCATCCATGCCTAACCAAAACAAAAGGGCAGGATTTATATAATCTAATCAAATATTTAAAAAAGAACGGCTTAATGGGTATTGAAGTTTTCCATTCTGAGCACACACCGGCACAAATGAAAGAATATTTTGAAATTGCCAAGGATTTAAATTTAATCATTTCCGGCGGTTCCGATTTTCACGGAAGAAACAAACCGGATATTGAACTAGGCATCGGCAAAGGAAATTTGAATATTCCTGACAGTGTGTTGGAGCCGATTTTGGCACGCAGTTTCCGCCATATTAATTATCAAAGCATTGAAAAAGCTTTAACTGCAAATGCTTATCGTTTCCATCAATGATAAATATATTAGGACAAATTGAACGTTTTTCATAATCTGTGCCGTTGATTTGAATATTCAATTAAAAAACAACGTCCGCTTTTTATTGAAGTTTCTTGATTTTAACTTTATACATTTGTTAAATGAGTTATTTTCCAACTAAATGAGCTATTTGCCGCGTTTTTTAATTTCCAGCACAATATCTTGCACTTGTTTAATTAAATTTTCCATGTTGTCCGAAATAACGCGATAGGTTGATTTTGCCATTTTTTCTTCAATCGGCATTTGATTTTGCAAAATGGTTTTAAACTTTTGTTCGGTCATGCCGGGACGGGCCATAAAACGTTCGCGTTGCATTGTTTTTGGCACAAACACGCATATAATGCTGTCGCAAAACCCTTCCATATGCGTTTCAAACAATAACGGAACATCTATCACAACTAAATGTTCCCCTTGAGCTTTATAGTATGCTAACTTTTGATTGATGGCTTGATGAACAAATGGCAACGTTAAGGATTCTATTTCGCGTAACTTGGTCAAATCCCCCATGACAAGGTCGGACAGTTTCCGTCGGTTAAGCAAACCCGAATCAAATGCATCGGGAAATATTTTCATGAGACATGATTTCAGCTGTTCATTGTGAACTTGAACTTGATGCACAATTTGATCACAATCAATTACAGTAATGCCCATCTGGCTTAAAACACCCGAAGTGGTCGATTTTCCCGATGCTACGCCACCTGTCAATCCGATAATATGCATCATAATTCCCTTTTCACAACATGGCTTCATTTACAATACGATTAGCAGATAAATGAATGCCTCGGCTTATTAAAAGTAGTAGTTTTTATACCATATTGTTTTTAATTTGTCAATTTTGGCGGCAGATTCTTTATCATTCGCGATAAGACCTAAACATTTTTAATCATCGTCTTTCAACTTGGAAAAAACGGCAACATCGCAAAATTTCCCGTCAAAAAATTCAGCCTGGCGCAAAATCCCGTCAAACCGATAATTCAAACGCCGTGCCACCGCGACGGATTTTTTGTTTTCAACATTGGCATAAATTTCCAACCTGTGTCCGCCTGCATCAAAAAACATTTCTTCCAATAATAATAAAGCCTTGGCAATCACACCTTTTCCGGTTTGGTTTTTATCTAAAAAATAGCTAACCTCCCCCGTTTTATTGCCATAACGTATTTTGAGGCCGACATATCCCATTAACTTGTTATTATAATCAAAAATAAAATAATAATAGCCGTTGCCTTTTTTCCAAGCTTCTTTATGATAATCAATATGCGTATTGGCACTCTCAAGAGTTATCAAAGTCGCCGTCATCGGTATATATTTGAATTCTTTGATATTTTTTGACACAAGCGTCACCAATTTAGGTGCATAGCATTTGTGTATGACCGCCCGCAAAATAAAATCTTCAGTCACAATTTCTTTTGGGAAAACTACCATTTTTCGTCCTTTTGAGATAAATTATATCACACCCATTTCATATGTCAATCCTCCGAGCAACAGGTCGAACACATATAGATGCAATACACAATTAAACCAGTCAAAAAGCAATTTTATACTTGATTTCATCTGATTTTACTTTTATAATTTCATCGTATGAAACGGGAGCATCCAAGTATGGCAAAAAAAGAAAAAAAAATTCAAGAACAGCAAAATCAAACGCCTGCCTTAACGGCTGAAAAAACAAAGACTCAAAAAAGCGCCCGCGCCAGATGGTTTTTTCGATTAATAATCGTCATATTGGTCGGGGCTTTGGTATTTGGCATTTATTATAACCTTAAAGCACATCAAGAAAATATGCGTGCCAAAACAAATCGTCCGAAAACGACATTTGTCGCACCCCGCCCGACTAAAGTTATTCCGATTAAACCCGATGTAATTGATATTGAGGTTGAACCTGTTGCTTTACATCCCCAAAATAAGGTAACTGCTGCGGGAGATACGGCAAAATCGGATGCGAATTCCGTAAAATGCGGTTTGGCCGGGTCATATCCGATATGAGGTAACTCAGCGTCTTGTTGCGGTTGACGGCTGGTATCGCCAAGTACGCGGGCAGTATTATTGGAATCGGCAACAGTTTCGATTTCAATATCGGCCCTATTCAGAGCTGTTACACCGGGCTCAGATATGATAATATCGGCATGTTCTTGGGGTGCAACGATAATCGGGGATGACGTTTGAACTGATGTATTTGTATTGGTTTGGAGTTCGTCATAAGGTTCATTGGTCATTGTGGCAGGAACCGTAACCGCATTTTACGGCGGCAGATGCCTTACAGCTTAGGGATAATTTTTTATCCGAGGAACCTTGCGGCGATAGTTTAAGGAAGTTGATTATGTCCGATAATCAATCACAGGCTGCGCAAGATGTAATCAAGGATACTTCCTATTTTTGTTTTGCAACAACAAATGTGCAAAACGAACTTAAAAATCTATTTTTAAAATCCAAAAAAGAAGCACTCATCCGGTATTATAAAGAACACGATGCACGTTGGAAATACCGTTTGAAAAAAGTTTTTGTTTCTTTAATTAAAGTTCGAAACTTAAATCCTATAGGCGATACGGTACCGGATTTATTGGATCGCGCTCACAATGCGTTAATGGCAAAAAACATGACGTTAACTTTGGAAACGCTTTCAAAATTGCCCGACAATATCCGACCGGTGTTTACGGAATTTACGCAAAAAACAAACAATTTTGTCAAAGCTAAAGCGGCACTGGATGCTTTAATTTTATCTTACGCCAAAGGAGAATAACATGATCAGACTTTTTTTAATTATTGCGGGCGTTATTCTGATTGGTTTTTTAATCATAAATGATTCTTATAACCTGTCCATCACAACAATGGGATATGAATTTTCGTTTTCAATCGCTTTGTTGATTGTGGCGTTGATTTTGTTTTTCTATATTATCCATTTACTCAAAAAACCGTTTAAATGGTTTGCGGGCTATCGCACGCGCCGCATGCAAAAGACCTTCATCAAAAAGGAAAATGTGTTGACAAAGGCTTTAACAACAGTTTTGGATGGCAATAACGAAGAAGCCAAAGAGGTCTTGGCAAAACGCAAAGCCTTATTTTCTAAGGGGTCAACCGAACAATTACTATTTGATGCGTTGTTTGCTCCGCGTGCAGCCGTTTTTGAACAACTCAAAACCAACAAATCCACCGAACTTGCCGGTATTCGCGGCCTTTATATGGAAGCCAAAAATAAAGGCGATGTTGCCGAACAATCTCAATTATTGGAAACAGGTTTATCCAAATACCCGAACGTATTATGGTTACTGCAAGAACAATTGGAGTTACAACTGATGCAAGACGATTGGGACGGCGCTTTGGTCACATTGGAACTTTTGAATGTAAAAAAGGCGTTGGGCAAAGCAGAATATATTTCCAAAAAATCTTGTATTTTGTATAAGCTCGGCCGTTTATCCGAAGCTTTCAATTGGGCACCTGATAATCCGATTATCGCTATTGCGTATGCGGGTGAAAATCCTAAAAAAGCAGCGGACATTTTGAAAAAATCTTGGAATTTGATGCCTTGTTGGGATACCTACTTAGCATTTAAAGCTTTAATTCAAAAGGAAAACCGCACAGGGCAGATGAAAGCTGTTGAAAAATTCGTCGCAAAAAATGCCAATGCCAAATTATCCTTGTTAGCCGTCGTGGACATTGCTATTGACAATAATCTGTGGGGTGTTGCTAAAGAAACATTGCAAGTCGCATTAAATTCGTATGCTTTAACCTATCAAATGGCAATGATGATGGCAACGATTGAACGCAACGGATGGCATCATGAAGAAGCGGCCCAAGAATGGGAAGAAAAAGCCGAATATGCCGATCGTACGCCCATTTGGATGTGCCGCAACTGTAACCATGCAACACCTGAATGGGATGTCAAATGTTCAATTTGTAATTCATGCGGCGAAATTTCCTACCACATGTAACATATGATATGTAATGAGCTGTCCAAGCGGGATATTTCAAACTGGAATCAAGCATGTTTAACATTTGATTTGTACCATATTGAATGTGGGGTGGAAATATTGAATGGCATTTTATAAGTTGGATAATCAAACGCTGATTTTAAACGTGCGTGCCTGCCCAGGCGCCAAGCGCGAAGGAATTGAAGATATTTGGAATAATACACATTTAAAAATAGCCTTAAAAGCACGCGCCGTAGATGGCAAAGCAAACGATGCTTTGATTGATTTTTTGGCGCAGACATTTAAGGTTAAAAAAAACGATATAACTTTATTANNGGCGGGACAAACGGCTCGTTTAAAACGGATTCAAATCCAAAATATCGATACTCAACAGTTTTTAAAAATTTTATCCGAATTTGAAAAAGACTGCAATCAAATATAAAATGATAAGCCCGTATTTTTTACGGGCTTTCTTTGTTTTTTAAGAATTAATACTGTTCACGCGTTTTCATCAATTTAATTTTCGGGAAATCTTCCTCAGCTTTATTTAAATGCCAAGCATTGCGGGTTAAAAAAACAACGGCGCCGTCATGGTCATGGGCTATTGATGAAAGGTTTTTATCTTCGAAATTTTTAACGTCGGCTAATTCGCCCTTAACCCAACGCGCTGTAAAATAGGTCGTAGGTTCAAAAATAACGGGAATGTCATATTCCGTCCGAATACGGTCAGCCAACACTTCAAATTGCAGCGCGCCAACCACGCCGACAATCCAATCTGCCCCTTGAACGGGTTTAAAAACGCTCGCCCCGCCCTCTTCGGCAATTTGTTCCAAAGCTTTCGCCAAATGTTTGGCTTTAAGCGGGTCTTTCGGCCGCACTTTTTTCAAAAGTTCCGGTGCAAAACAAGGGATGCCTTTAAATTGCAAGCTTTCCCCTTCGGTAAATGAATCCCCTATTCGCAATCCTCCATGGTTGGGCACGCCGATAATATCGCCGGCATAGGCGTCTTCGGCCAACTCACGGTCTTGCGCCAAAAACATCACGGGATTATGCAAAATCATTTGTTTTTGTGAACGCGAATGCAACAATTTCATGCCGCGTTTAAAATGCCCGGAACACAAGCGCATAAAAGCAATTCGGTCACGATGTTTCGGATCCATGTTTGCTTGGATTTTAAATACAAAGCCGCTGACCTTTTCTTCGTCGGGCTTAATTTGACGGCTGACGGTTTCTTGTGGCCGCGGGCATGGCGCAAATTCCACCAAAGCATCCAACAATTCGCGTACGCCGAAATTATTAACGGCCGAACCGAAAAACACGGGCGTCATGTGCCCCTCCAAATAGCTTGTCCGTTCAAATTCGGGGCACAAAGCGCGCACCATTTCCACCCCTTCGCGTAACGCGTCGACATGGTCGGGCAATTCGGCATCCAACGTTTTATCGTCAATGCCGTTTATGGTTTTCCCTTCCTTAGGCAACGCCGCTTTATCGGCATTTTTTTCCATCAGATTCAACCGGTCATGCAACAAATCAAAACACCCTTTAAAATCACGTCCTATACCAATCGGCCAAACGGCGGGTGTTACATCCAGTGCCAACGTTTTTTCGATTTCTTCCAAAAGCGCGAAAGGGTCTTGCCCTTCGCGGTCAAGCTTATTGATAAACGTGACAATTGGAATATCGCGCAGGCGGCACACTTCAAACAATTTTTTGGTTTGCTCTTCAATCCCTTTGGCGCAATCAATGACCATAACGGCGGAATCAACGGCCGTCAACACACGATAAGTATCTTCGGAAAAATCTTCATGCCCCGTCGTATCAAGCAAATTAAACGTGCACCCTTTGTAATCAAACGTCATAACGGACGAAGCCACCGAAATACCGCGTTCTTGTTCCACCTTCATCCAATCGGAAGTTGCACGGCGGCGTTCGCCTTTGGCCTTGACGGCACCGGCCAAATTAATCGCACCCCCGAACAACAGCAGTTTTTCGGTTAAGGTCGTTTTACCCGCATCCGGGTGAGAAATAATGGCAAATGTGCGCCGTTTTTCAACAATCGGTGTTAATGTGCTCGTCATATTATATCCTTTAATCGTACAGGACTTTAAGTTCACTTCTGTGCCCGGCAGGAATGATATAAATTGTCCTCATTTTTTAATTTTGGCGCAGTTTAGCAGAGTTTTAATTATTTTTCAAGTATCATATATAAAAACGGTGCCTTAATAAAGCACCGTTTATTATGATTAACATCCAAAAAACATTCAAATAATCATTTGGAAATTAATTTAATTTGAACGGCCGCCGCGACCTAACATCATATTTTTATTAGGCGTACCCATATCAAGTTTCGGTTTTCTTGCTTGCATTTTTTCAATAGCGGCGGCAGAAATTCCAAGTTTTGGCAACAAATCAAGCTTTCCATATGCGGATAAAGCTTGTAAAAAAGAATTATTGGTGCTGAGATTGCCCATGCTTGATTTTACTTTGACAGTTTTTTCATCAGGAATTGAATGATTTTGCATCGGCAAGACAAATTTCATATCGGCAACTTTATCACCGAGTTCTTGCACCAAATGAGCCAAAATAGCCTCTTGCCCTTTATTAAGGGCATATAATGTTAAAGCTTCATAATCACTTAAAGCCAAATCTTTCAACTGAGAAAAATCGTTTTTAAAGTAATCCGTTTTCCCTTGATTAATATCATAAAATACCGCACCTTCCGGACAACTCAAATCAAACATCCCCACAATGCATTTTCCGTTTTGCAGTTTATACTTCTTAGATAATTTAGGAGCGGGTTCATAAATTTTAGGCATAACCTTTTGCATGGCAGCAACAGTTTCATTCGAGATAACCAATTCCGGCAACAGGTCAAGTTTTCCATAATAGGCCAAAACCTGTAACAAGGTATTGTCCTGCGTCCGCTGATTTGGAATTTGCTTTAATTTATTTGCGGATTTATCTTTTTCCAATAAATCAACGCTCGGCAATTCAAAACGCATATCCGAAACTTTATCTTTCAAATGGGCCATAAGAGGCTTTAAAAATTCGGTTTGCCCCATATCTAACGCATACATGGTCAGCACTACGCCATCTTGTGCATCAAAGTACGGGATTTTTTTAAGATTAGCCAAAAAATCATTAAAATTTTTTTCTTGCGCTTTATGATTATCTTGTAGTTCTTTTTCCGAAAATAATTCCTTGGCCTTTAATTCTTTCATTTTTTTAATATTCCAAATCACCATACTTTCGGGCCGATTAAAATAAAATGCTTTATCCGCCATGTATCGGCTGTCTTCAATCTTAAATCTTGCTGCAACTTTCATTTTATATTCCTTTTTAATAGATTACCTTTGTTAATATATTATATACTCGTACCGCGAAAGTGTCAATAAATAAAAAAAGGTTTCCAAAAAAATCCATCATTTTTAACACATTCAAATCATTTTAGTTAAATTATAAAGATAAAACTGGATTTGTCCTTTCTTCTAAATCAGATAACTTCTCTTGACAAACAATATACCCAGATGTAATTTCGCATTATGGCAAAACATAAAGACAAGATTGATTTAATTAAAGAAACACACCCCGATTTAATCATCAATGAATTACGATTTATTGAATCGGGATTTCACAGCCTTGCCATTGTTGTTAACGGACAATTTGTTTTTCGTTTTCCGTTAAGCCGGGAGTTTTTCGACGAATATGTAAAGGAAAATAAAATACTACATATCATTCGACCTTACATCTCGACAAAAATTCCGCAAACCACACTCTATAATAAAAATGGGATGATATTTACGAAACACGTTTTAATAGACGGCATACAATTTTCAAAAACAAAAACTTTGACGCTGACACAAAAAAATAAATTGGCTGACCAAACAGCCCGATTTTTGGTACAATTACATAGCATCAGGTCAAATAAAATCGACCGGACACCTTTTAAAATTTGGGAGTATATGATTTATTCCGACATGGATGAAACCCTTTTGCACTTACCCGCCATATTTCATGAAGATTTTAAAAAAACCGTTGATTTGTTTTACGAACAAGAAAATACATTGCAAAATTCAAACCAAGTTATCAGCCATAACGATTTCAACGAAAATAACTTTTTAATAGATAAGGCAGGCAATTTGCAAGGAGTTATTGATTTTGGAGATGCCGGCAAACGGGATTTCAGTGCCGAATTTGCACCCCTTATGAAATTTGATATGGATTTTACACTAAATATCGTTACCCGTTATGAACAACTGAGCAATCGGAAAGTAAACCTGATGTATGCCTTTTTAATGCAAAAAATAAAATGTTATGCCGGCATGTTGGAATTACCCGAAAAACAAGACATCTACAAACGTTGGTTAGAGTATTTGCAAACAAGTTTTTATATGTAATGTATTCAAGTCTTTTTCTTAAAAAACACCCTATTTTATACAAAAATACTTTCTTTTTGCAAAAAAGTATGCTAAATAGAGTGTCAAGTTAAACCAAACCCGTGCGAGCGTGGTGAAATGGCAGACACGACGGTCTTAGAAGCCGTTGCCGCAAGGCGTGGAGGTTCAAGTCCTCTCGCTCGCACCAAATTTAACAAAAGGCGTTGTTTTGGGAGAAAATAACCGCTTCATTGTTAATAAAATATGAAGGAACAAATATGACAAACAAAAATGAATTGGCACACTCTTTTACAATTAACATTCCTGCAAAAGATTTTGCAAACAAAATCGATGAAAAATTGCGCGAAATCGCCAAAGAGGCTAAAATCCAAGGTTTCCGCCCCGGTCAAGCCCCAATGTCGTTGATTAAATCCAAATATGAAAATGCGGTCAAAGGCGAAGTCTTGGATACCATTGTTCAAGAACGCGTTGATGCTTTGTTTAAAGACAAAAATATCCGCCCCGCTTTGCGCCCAAAAGTTGAAATTACGAAATTCGAAGACGGCAAAGACATTGAATTGTCTGTTGAAGTTGAAGCTTTGCCGAAAGTCGTGCCGACGGATTTGAAAAAATTGGTTGTTAAAAAATTAAAGGCCGAAGTCACGAAAGAAGAAATCGCCAAAGCTTTGGAAAAATTGCAAATGTCCAAACGTACGACTGAAATCGTGAATGAAAAACGCCCGACAAAAACGGGGGACATTATCGTTATTGACTTTACCGGTTCCATTGACGGCGAAGAATTCAAAGGCGGTTCGGGCAAAGATTACTACTTGGATTTGGGGTCAAACACATTTATTCCGGGCTTTGAAGACCAATTGACGGGCAAAGAAATCGGTTCCGATGTGGATGTCAATGTCACCTTCCCGGCCGATTACCACGCCAAAGATTTGGCCGGCAAAAAAGCATTGTTCAAAACAAAAATCAAAGAATTGCGCAAAGTTGTCAAACCTGAACTCAATGATGATTTTGCAAAATCCTTGGGTTTGGAATCAATGGCCAAGCTCGAAGAAATGGTCAAAGAAGAATTGGGCAAAGAATATGCGAACGTTTCTCGCATGCATGCCAAACGCGCTTTGTTGGATGCTTTGGCCGCTACGCATGATTTTGCGGTACCGCAAGGCATGGTTGACATGGAATTTGATGCCATATGGAAACAATTCGAAGAAGCCAAGAAAAACAACCAATTGGATGAAGAAGAAAAATCCAAACCCGAAGACGAACTTAAAAAAGAATATCGTGACATCGCCGAACGCCGAGTCCGTTTGGGCTTGTTATTGGCCGAAATCGCCAACGAAAACAAAATCACATTATCTCAAGAAGATATTACAAACGCCGTGATGCGCGAAGCACGCAGATATCCCGGACAAGAAAAAGTTGTTTTCGAATATTACAAAAAAAATCCTCAAGCACTCGATGCCATTCGCGCGCCGTTGTTTGAAGAAAAAGTGGTTGATTTTATCTTGGGCGAAGTCAAAATTGACGAACAAGGCGTCACGGTTGAAGAATTGTACGCTTACAACCCGGATAAAAAATAAGATTACAGCTTATTCGACAAGCGTGAACGGGCAAACTTTATAAAGGGAACCTTTCACGCTTGCCTTACTTTAAACAGATGTTGATGGGAATAAAACCGATTGCAAAATTGCACATTTTGCAGGCAGATAAAACGA
>DLOI01000026.1:44462-49574 GCA_002477185.1 Alphaproteobacteria bacterium UBA7488
AACAAACGGGACGCGGCGAGAGGGCTTATGATATTTATTCGCGCCTTTTAAAAGAACGTATTATCTTTTTAACCGGTGAAGTCAATGATGACGTTGCCAGCCTTATATGCGCTCAATTATTGTTTTTGGAAGCGGAAAATCCGGATAAAGAAATTTCTTTTTACATTAACTCGCCGGGCGGTGTTGTCNNTGTCACATCGGGTTTGGCCATTCTTGACACGATGAATTACATCAAATGTCCGGTATCTACCGTTGTGATGGGGCAAGCGGCCTCTATGGGGTCGTTATTGTTAACGTGCGGCCAAATCGGGCGGCGTTTTGCCTTACCAAATGCGCGGGTTATGATTCACCAACCGTCGGGTGGATTCCGCGGCCAAGCAACCGATATGGAAATTCATGTTAAAGAAATTCTGTCTATCAAGCGCCGTTTAAACAACATTTATGTTGAACAAACCGGGCAAAAATTGTCGGTTATTGAAGCGGCAATGGAACGCGATAACTTTATGACAGCCGAAGAAGCTCTAAAATTCGGATTGATTGATGCGGTTATAACAAAAAAACAGACGCTTGAGGATGATAAGAAATAAGGCGAATATAAAGATTTAAATATACTAATAAAGGGCAAAGCCGAAACGGGGTAAGGTTCAAACCCTAAATATAAAGGAGATTAAGGAGGAAACATGGCAAATAAAAAAGAGACTGACACGCTTGTATGTTCATTTTGTAACAAAACGCAAAATGAAGTGCGCAAATTGATTGCCGGCAAATCCGTTCCAACGCCTGATGGTGGATTGGAAACAGTTTTTATTTGCGATGAATGCATTGAATTGTGCAATAATATCATTAAGGGCGAAGTCAAACCAAATGTTTCAAAGCCGTCTGAACCGACACAAGATGAAATGCCCGAAAGTGAATTAAAACTACAAAAACCTGCGGAAATCCGACAAATACTGGATGACTATGTCATCGGTCAAGACAATGCGAAAAAAGTGTTGTCGGTGGCCGTTTACAACCATTACAAACGGTTAAATGCCAAAGACCAAAATAATGAAGTCGAAATTGATAAATCGAATATTTTATTAATCGGGCCGACGGGTTCGGGCAAAACTTTGCTGGCTCGGACGATGGCGAAAGTTTTAAATGTGCCATTCGCCATTGCCGATGCGACAACGCTTACAGAAGCGGGCTATGTCGGCGAAGATGTTGAAAATGTCGTATTGAAATTATTACAAGCCGCCAATTATGATGTAAAAAAAGCGGAACGGGGTATCGTTTATATTGATGAAATCGACAAAATTTCCCGCAAAAACGACGGACCGTCTATTACGCGCGATGTATCGGGCGAAGGCGTGCAACAAGCTTTGTTAAAATTGATGGAAGGGACTGTTGCCTCCCTGCCCCCTCAAGGCGGCCGCAAACACCCCAACCAAGAATATATTAAGGTGGATACATCCAATATCTTGTTCATTTGTTCGGGCGCTTTTGCCGGGCTTGAAAAGGTCGTTGAACGGCGCGTTGCCTCCTATTCGGTTGGTTTTGGTGCCGAAGTGAAAAAGAAAAACGCCAAAACGGGCGAATTATTATCGAAACTGGAACCGGACGACTTGCTTAAATATGGGCTTATCCCGGAATTTATCGGACGTTTGCCGTTGGTCGCAACTTTGGACGATTTGGATGAAACGGCATTAATTCAAATTTTGACGCAACCCAAAAATGCGTTGGTCAAACAATACCAATCATTGTTCAAAATGGAAGATGTCGAATTGGATTTTACGCAAGAAGCGCTTAAAGCCATTGCCGCCAAAGCGTTAAAACGCAAAACGGGCGCCAGGGGATTGCGTTCCATCATGGAAAATCTGTTGCTTGACACGATGTATAATTTACCGGCGATGGAAGGGCTTAAAAAGGTTATTGTCAACGATAAAACGGTGGAAGAAACAAAAGAACCGTTGTTTATTTATGACCAGGAAGCGAATAAAGCTGGATAGTCTGAGAGGGAGTTCATTTATGAACATTAAAAATACCATTTCACAATTAGCTAAACAACACAAATTGACTATTCAAAAAGATTTGATGGAAAAATGTAAAAAAATGGGTATTATTTTTCCGACCGCTATAAAACACAAAATACTTAATAAAGAAATGTGACTCGAATATAAGCAAAAGTGAGATATTATATGACAGCTACCGCTTTAGAAGATTTTGAATTTTCACCAGATGAACGTGCACAAATTATTAAATTTGCAAGTAATCAGGCAGATGAATTGAGGCAAAAAGGCGATCAAAAAAAATCCTTTGATAAAATGCAGGTAAAAATTCAAAAGGTGTTAGAGTCTCAAAAAAACGCAATGGAAATTTTAAAAACGCAAAAATATGTCCGTGATTTAATTGCATTACAACAAGCAATTTCCGGAATGAGCGCCCAAGAAATTATTGACAAGGCAATATCGGGCGAATTGCCAAAACCCAGACAAGGAGGAAACATGAGGCCATCATCAAACCATATTCAACAGATAAATTTGCTATGAAAACACCAGAATCCTATTCAAATGCATATGAATATATATACGATCAAGAAGAACGATCTGCAAAACGTGCTATTGCGACAGTAAATGAAATAATTAAAAGTCGCAAACAAAACCGCGATAAATTAAAAAATATCATCCGGCACATTGGCAAACAAAACTCCAGATCGTAATCAAACCTTCAATAAAATTACGACAGATACTATTGTAATTTTCACAAAAATAAAGCATAATAATTGCACATGTCAATAAGTATATATTCTCACCACTTGAAAAATGGTGGATGAATATCTATATATGTTCGAACGAAACAAAAATTAAGCGAAAGAGAGCAACAGTTATGACATCAGAAAAAATTACAGACGGGATTTATCCCGTTTTACCGCTTCGCGACATAGTCGTTTACCCGCATGTTGTCGTGCCGTTGTTTGTTGGGCGCGATAAATCCATTGCGGCACTCGATGAAGCGGTTGCAAATAACAAACAAGTTTTATTGATTGCCCAAACGGATTCATTGATTGATACGCCCTATACAGGAGATTTATATAAAATCGGCACGTTGGCCAATATCTTGCAGTTATTGAAATTGCCGGACGGAACGGTTAAAATTTTGGTGGAAGGCATTGCCCGCGCCAAAGTACTTGATTGGACACAAAGTACATCATTTTTTGAAGCACACGCCGAGATTCTGCCCGAAAAAAATGACAGGCCGGATGAAATTGAAGTGTTGACCCGTTCGGTCAGCGATCAATTCGAAAATTATGTACGATTGAATAAACGCATCGGCCCCGAAGTTTTGGTTGCGGTCTCTCAAATTAAAGATCCCGAAAAATTGGCCGACGTCATTGCGACCCATTTGGCATTAAAATTGGAACAAAAACAAAAACTGCTTGAAATTACCTCTTTGGCGGGACGTTTGGAAACATTGTTCGCCGAAATGGAAAAAGAAATCGGCGTGTTAAATGTCGAACGCAAAATTCGCAAACGCGTCAAACGCCAAATGGAAAAAAGCCAGCGCGAATACTATTTGAACGAGCAAATGAAAGCCATTCAAAAAGAATTGGGCGATTCCGAAGATGGCGGCGAAATGGCTGAATTGGAAGCTAAAATCAAAAAAGCGGGTTTCCCCAAAGATGTGAAAGAAAAAGCGCTCGGCGAACTTAAAAAGTTGCAATAACAGGGTCCATCATCGGCGGAGGCCGGCGTTATTCGCAACTATTTGGATTGGTTGCTTTCATTGCCGTGGCGGACGAAAAAAACATTAAAAAACGATTTGATGGAAGCCAAAANNGCGCGCTCGCGGGGTCTCCTTTATAGTCCGCAGCCATTTTATCGATTTCGTCCATGAGGAAAACGGGGTTTGACGAACCGGCTTGATGTATTGACGTAATAATACGCCCTGGCATCGCACCGACGTAAGTTTTTCTATGCCCTCTTATTTCGGCTTCGTCGCGAATTCCACCGAACGACAAACGAACATCATGAAGAATTACCTCGAGTTCTGTCTGGAGCTTCCTTGGAGTTCCTACACCGAGGATAATTCGAGCCTTGAAAACGCAAGAAAAGTTTTGGACGAAGACCATTACGGATTGGAAAAGGTCAAAGAACGCATTTTGGAATTCTTGGCTGTCCAATTGCGCACCGGTTCAGTTAAAGGTTCTATCTTGTGTCTTGTCGGCCCTCCGGGAGTTGGCAAAACCTCGCTCGGCCAATCAATCGCCCGTGCAACGGGACGGCATTTTGTGCGCGCCTCATTGGGCGGCATGCGCGACGAAGCCGAAATCCGCGGGCATCGCCGGACTTATATCGGTTCCATGCCGGGGAAAATTATTCAAGGCATGAAAAAGGCAAAATCGATTAATCCGTTGTTTTTATTGGATGAAATTGATAAATTGGGTAACGATTATCGCGGCGACCCATCGTCGGCGCTGTTGGAGGTATTGGACCCCGAACAAAATGCCACATTTAATGACCATTATTTGGAAGTGGATTATGATTTGTCCAACGTGATGTTCATCACAACGGCCAACACGTTACATATGCCAAGGCCTTTGCTCGACCGTATGGAAATCATCCAATTATCGGGTTATACCGAAGATGAAAAAGTACAAATCGCCCGTCAGCATTTAATTGGCAAACAGCTCAAAGCGACGGGGTTGAAGGCGGAAGAATTGGAAATTACCGATGGAGCAATAATGGCTCTTATCCGCCATTACACGCGTGAATCGGGTGTACGCAATTTGGAAAGGGAAATTGCCAACATTGCCCGTAAAGTCGTTAAAGAATTGCAGATTGATAAAAAAGATAAAGTAATCGTGACTGAGGAAAATTTGCGCAAATATGCCGGCATCAAAAAATATCATTACGGTGTTGCGGAATTGGAAGACCAAGTCGGTACGACAACTGGTTTGGCATGGACTGAGGTCGGCGGCGATATTTTATCCATTGAGGCCGTTACGATGCCCGGCAAAGGCAAAATTACGTTAACGGGCCAATTGGGCGACGTAATGAAAGAATCAGTGGAAGCAGCCCATTCTTACATCAAGACTTTTTTAATGCCTGCGCGTAAGGCTGCCAACAACTTTTG
>DLOI01000026.1:49583-51062 GCA_002477185.1 Alphaproteobacteria bacterium UBA7488
GGTGCAACCCCCAAAGACGGACCGTCCGCAGGTATTGCGATGATGACCTCATTGGTATCGGCTTTAACTGGCATTCCGGTACATAAAGACATCGCGATGACGGGCGAAATCACGTTGCGCGGCCGTGTCTTGCCCATCGGTGGCTTAAAACAAAAGTTGTTGGCAGCCTTACGCGCAGGCATTAAAAAAGTCTTGATACCGGCCGAAAACGAAAAGGATTTGGAAGAAATCCCCGAAAATGTCAAAAAAGGAATGGAAATCGTTTGTGTATCCGGTGCCGAAGAAGTGTTGTTGCATGCGCTGACAAAACCGTTATCACCCTTGCCGCTTGAAGAGTCATTGTTGAACGTAACGGCAGTGGCCGAACCGAGCGCTGAAATCGGCATCAGTGCCAATTAAATAAAACAGAAAAATAAAACCCCCTTATTTTTAAGGGGGTTAATATATTAGAAACCGCATTCACGTTATGGGAAAAGTGTCTTACCTTCCATCATTACCATGACGCCCACTGAATGGTTCGAAAGTTGTTCTGCCATTCCGCGAAAAATCAAAATCTAAGCTAGCTTGTTGCTTCTTTTTATCATAGAACTCTTCTTGAACTTTTTGAATAAACATTAATTTTCTTTCGTTTAACGAGCAATCTCTATACATATCTGCTCAAGTTTGAGCATACGGATAACTTTTAGGTTTTGCTGAATTATGACAGCGGTTCTTAAAATTTTTGTCTTGAGTAGTTTTCATCTGCAAGTTTGATGTATAATCAATCAAACTTGCTTCCATTGCCTCCAAAAAAATAACTTTCTGATGCTTAATTTGCAATTTAGCAAAACTTTCATCAGAAATCATAGCAGCTAAATCGGTGAAATGCGTATCAATAAATGTATCCAAATGCTGATAAAATTGTTCCAAAGCCAATATATCGTGATAAGCGTTCGGTGCTACTCCCGCCAATTCTAAACATTTTTGTACGGAAAATTGTTGCGTGTCCTTAGGTGGTGTCATAACAGGTTTATGGTTGGATGCTTGTAATTGTTCGATTTCCATTACTGCTTTCAGCCATTTACATCGTTTTTCAAAATCAGCTGCTCGCCTTTCAGCGGGTTGTTCAAGATAACTTATATAGCATATAATATTCAGATAACCGGTCTCAGAAGGCCGATAGGGATTTATGTTGTCTTCGATTTGTTTTAAAAAGTCGATTTGTTCAACTGATTGGCAGGCCTGGTGTACCAGCATTTCCTTAAAAGACTGGAACAAAGCTGCTTTTTTACTTCCTACCGTTAAAGCATCAAATCGACTGCCTTGAAGTCCTTGACACAATGCTTCAAAATTTTCGTTAATATACGAACCTAAATTAACATATTGAGTTTCATAGTCGGTATTTTTATCTTGTGTGAATTGTGCCAAAATAGATTTTAAGTTTGTCATGTTTCCTCCTTGGATTTTCATGGCAATAAGAATAATTTTGTTGAATCATTA
>DLOI01000026.1:51070-55886 GCA_002477185.1 Alphaproteobacteria bacterium UBA7488
AGCCCCCCCCCGTTTTGTCAAGGTATTTTTTCGAACTTGCAAGCATTAAAAATTAATACATTGAAAAATATAAAAAAACAGCCTCAAAATAAGAGGCTGTTTACAACAAACCAATAAATTTATTCTTTTTCTTTTACAAAATTGGCCTCAAAGTCCTTTAACAACGTATTGACGCGTGTACTTATCATACGGGCACTCATCGGTTTTCCTGTGTATGTGCATACTTTGCGCGGTTCAGATTTTTGTAACCCGGCATATTTACGTCTATTTAATATCACCGGACGGCTTTGCAATTGAAACGGCATTTCACCTGCATACAAAACGGTACGGGCAATATGTTGATAATTTTTATAATCCACATGAACATCTTTTACCCAATTGTTAACATCCGTTTCAACCATCTCAGTTTCAAAAGCTACCACTTGTTCTCGCAGTTCGGCGGGAATTTGCACCAAGACTTCTTCAATACTGGGCTTAAAAATACCGATAAATCCGCAATCGTGCCATGTCGGAATAACACACAACGGAATTAAATTTTCGGCCGGTATTTCTTGTTTAGCATCACATATAAAACTTTCTTTGCGAATATCACAATTTTTAAGCCACCACAATGAACCGCTATGTCCATCCGGATTTGTTATACAAACGCGTTTTTATTTTTAAACGGCATAACGGGTTTAATCTTCCGAGCAAGCTCAACTAAAACATCTTTGGGAAGCTTCTTTATTTTACTCATTTTTCTATCCTTTCAAAAAAATAATTTTCATCCATATTCTTGCGTGTAATAAATCAGCGGAATCTTATTACGTGTTAATATGACACTTATTGTTCGCCATGTCAAGAATAAAAATTTTTATGTAAAAAGTTAATTCAAACTTCAATAAAATTTATAAAACCAATATTAAGCTTAATGCATTGATTCGGTACAATTTTCATCTTTTTTGACATATTTTTTTATGCAGGCACAACCATTCGTTGTAATTTTGTAAAAAAATCGCAAAAAACTGCACTTTTTCAGCGTTTTTTTTAAAAAGATTGTTGACATCCGGTAAAAATGAAGGTTAGACTGATATTCGTAAGGCAAAGCTTACATTTTAATATATATTATATAAGGAGTATTACTCATGAACAAACAAGAATTAATTGATGCAGCTGCAAAAAAAGCTGGGTTGACAAAAACTGATACAACAAAAGCTTTGGACGCAATTCTTGAAGTCATTGCCGGTGCATTGAAAAAAGGTGACGAAGTTCGCGTTATTAATTTCGGTACTTTTGCCGTAACAAAACGCCCTGCTTCTACAGGTCGCAACCCACGCACAGGCGATACAATCAAAATTCCGGCTTCCAAACAACCGAAATTCCGCGCTGGCAAAGGTTTGAAAGACGCTGTCAACAAATAAGTTTGGTTGACATTCTTTTAAAAGAGATGATATCTTTATATCGTCTCTTTTTTTAATGCGTCTTTTAAAAGTATCATGAAGTCGAGCATACAGTATTTTTTCTTATTTTTTATTTTCTTCACATTGGGAAATGTTATAATGGCCCAGTCAAATAGCCATATCAATATAACTGCCTTTATCCGTGTTAAAAATGAAATACCCACATTGCAAGCTTGTCTTAACAGCATTGACGGCGTTTTTGATAATATCGTTATAATTTATGCCGATGAACCCGACGACGGGTCAATTGACTTATTACACAAATGGTGCCGGTGGCGTTTTAATTGCTCGATTTACAAGTATCCGTACGCTGTCATTCCTTCACATGATAAACGCTATCATGCTACATACTCTTACAAAAATTCTTTGGCAGCATATAATCAATTTGGTTTGGATAAAATTAACGATAATGATTTTGTTGTCAAAATTGATGCTGACCAAGTATATATCAAAACCCGCTTACAAGCTCTGATGGATGAAATTCGAACACAGGCTGCCAAAGATGACAAATTTAAATGGGGCATTCGAGGCTATAACACATTTGTGTATAATAACAAATTGGTCAAATATCGCCCCAACTCCATTAACGGCGGATATGACCATTATATCGTTAAAAAAAGATATTTAAAAGGTTTTTATCAAAGAGGCCCCCTTGAATATTTAGATAATCATCCTGAGCTTAAGCCAAAAGTGTTGAGCGGCCTTTATTGGTTTCATTTTATGGATACTTTAAAAAGCAACAAGTCTGTACGCTTTACAAATGAGGCAAAAGAAGATGAAATTGAAATTTTAACCCCTGACGAAATGAAATTATTTGAACAGACAATACGTCCTATGTTTCCGAAAGATACATCCTATGCACATATTAAATTATAAAACACGCTAAAAATATGTTGACATTGAAAATTTAATCATTTATAATAGTAAAACTTTCGACGTGGAAGAATAAAAACAAGCATTCGCATAAGCGATAGTTGTTTTTTCTTTGGGCGACTAGCTCAGCTGGTTAGAGCATCTCGTTTACACCGAGAGGGTCTGCGGTTCGAATCCGTAGTCGCCTACCAATAAAAGAACACCCCTTGCGGGTGTTTTTTTTATAGAAAAAATTCTGTTGATAAGAGTTCAACCCTATCGGGTCAAGGTTTGACGAGTGAGTGTTATTCAAAACATAAGCGGTGACGCAAGCGGCCTTGAACAACAAAGAAAGATAAATCGTACATAGCAGATTTATAATTGCGGAGTCGCTTACCAATAAAAAAATCGGTAAAATGCCGTGATACAAATGCAGAGGCGTGCTGCCCAGAGGCAGCGAGCAAAAGCATTCTCCATGTACGCGTATGTGACTTCACGTTAAGGTTTAAAACATGAACTCGATATTGCTCAAAACACTTTTACGACCTCCGGAACCGGCATAGCCGCCCTCAATCATAAACGCAACATGTGGCGTAATCGTATATCTGCCGCCAATAATATAATTAATCGGACGAACTAGCTTTTGACGCACTTCAAACCCTGCTGTGCCGTGGATTAATCAAAGGCACCATTGAACCAGTTGAACCGTCAAAATGCAATGCAGTTAAACGGCCGGTTACTTTGCTTGATACATATTGACCCATGAAACCTGCCCAAACGCGTAGCGGCCTGTCGAATAATTTCATGTCATACCCGACACGCGGCGAAATAACAAAAGTGTGCGTGTAATCATTTGAAAAATCAAATTTCGTATATGTATAATTCATATCTAAAACAGTGAAAAACTTTTTATAACCGCCGGCCAATGTTACACCGCCGCCAAAATTTTTCGAATCCAACAATATTTCAATTTTGTCATTCGTTACAACCAAGCCGTTCCCGTGATAAATAGCACCCGGCATTATCGAATCGATTAAACCTTGAGTGAGCACATTACTCATCAAACCAGACAACTTTGTATATGAACGCGCATGTACTGTGGATTTTCCGCGGATTTCATTATAGATACCGTAAACTTGCATAAAAGGGAAAACCCAAACACCGGCTCTGAGCCCGCTGGTTATCGTGCGTTCTTTAGCTTTGCCTGTTTCAATATAAATATTCGGACGCCCATCGGCTAATGTATCAATATTTATCCATCCCTTAAGCTCATCGCCGAGCCCAATGCTTTCTCCCCACGTTTTGCCGACATCTGTTTCAATATCTACATAACGCAAGCTACCTTGCTTCGGACGAACATATTGGCTTTGATGTTCAAAGTGGTATGCCACAACAAACGGCGGTTCAATTTCAATGCCTCTTTCACGCGCTTGTTTGCCCAAAATCGGCAAACCGCTCCAATGATCTTTAATATTTTTCGGCATTGGTTTGTCTTTTTCGGATTTCATATTTTTGTTTGCAACGAACTCTTCAGCCAACACACCGTCAATTTTAATTGAACCGTTATCCGTGGCCGCCAGTACGGGAAAACTGATAAGAACGGCACAAAACATCATAAATAATTTCATTTAGATTTTCCTTTTTGAATTTTGACATAACTTTATATGAAATATCTATGTATGTCTATTCTTATAAGATATAAAAAACAAGGTAAAATTTACCTAAATGATAAAAAATAAAGTTTTTTTATATTTTCAAAAGGGATATTTTTAAATAAAATAAATTAAAACAATTAGTTAATTAACAATAAAATCGTTAAGTTTACTTTATCGCAAAACTATGAAACAAACATGGATTGTATAAAAATGAATACTCTAATACGAACGCAAAAAAGGGGATGTAAACTGCGAAAATTTTAATTTTTTCCTAAAATCTGGTAAACTGCGGCACGAATCGTTTTAATTCGTGATTGTTCAAATTCAAGATGGTCATGGAACCATTTCATATTCAGCGGTGACGGATGTGGCAAGATAAAAGCTTTTTTACCTCGAATTTTTTGGTCGGTAAAGACAAGTTCATCAAACCTTCTCTTCGGGAAAAAATAATCCGCTGCATAACGCCCTATCACAATATAAATTTGATTGTTTACTAAATCCATTTGCCCTTCTAACCATGTTTGAGCGCAAATTTTTGGGGGTTTCCTGTCGCCTCCGCCGGGCGCTTTGCCGGGGAAACAATTCGCCATAGAAGTGATATAAAAATAATCCGGATTATAAAATTCTGCTGACGAAATTTGATACCATTCATGTATTAAACGTTTCCCGCTTAAATCGTTAAAAGGTTTATGCGTCACATGAACTGTTTTGGAAGGCGCTTGGGAGATTTGAAAAATCTTTGATTGCGAAGTACCTTGAACAACCGGATGCGGTTCAAAGCCAAACAATTTTTGGCAATTTTGACACGACAACAATGCATTGCGAAGAGTTTCAAAATCTTTCTTCATTGATATTCAAACTTTCATTACC
>DLOI01000026.1:55914-56140 GCA_002477185.1 Alphaproteobacteria bacterium UBA7488
AGTTTCATAAGTACTTCGGCTTGGTTGAACGGCAGGATTAAACGGGCCACCGATGGATTTATAAAAGGTCACTATATCCTGGTACAATGCGCTATTTGAATTGACCATTTGTGTTTGAGCGCTCAAGCGGCGTTGTTCGGCATCCAACACATCGGAATAATCAATCAAGCCTTGTTTATATTTATCCCAATTTAATTTGGACACCATATTCATTTTTTGATAAGCT
>DLOI01000026.1:56253-56880 GCA_002477185.1 Alphaproteobacteria bacterium UBA7488
TTCGACATTGTTTTTAAGCGCCCCAAAATGGAAAATCGGCATACTGATTTGGGGGATATACCCATAGGTATAACTGCTGTGATTTAACAAATTATTTGAATGAATCGATTGGAACCCCAGCAAACCGGATAAACTGACTTTCGGGAACATATCGGCAATAGCGGCCCCCACTTGTGCATTTTGGGCTATTAGTTGTTCTTCCGATGCACGCACATCGGGGCGAGAACGAATGACATCGGCGGGCAATTCATATAAAGTTGCCACGTTATACTTGAACGGCTTTTGAACCAAGTTTTTCTTTTCTTTATTCAATTGCTCATTTAGCGTTCCGGGCAATTTTCCCAATAATAATGCCAACGCATTTTGTGCTGCCGTGCGTTGATATTCCAGCTGAGGAATACTCATGCGCGTCGTTTCAACCAGGTATTTGGCTTGGTCCGAGGTAATTTCATCGGTCAACCCCGCTTTATATTTTTCTAAAACGGTTTGATAGATTTCTTGTTGAATTTTCAAATTATTTTTGGCATTTGCGAGCAACTGTTCGGCTGTACGCAAATTAATATACGCATTAGCCACATCTGCACTCATTGAAACATGTACGTTTTTAAGGCTTTCCAAAGAGCCACG
>DLOI01000026.1:56887-74546 GCA_002477185.1 Alphaproteobacteria bacterium UBA7488
ACGACGGCGGGTGCCCCCGAAAATATCGATTTCCCAAGTCATATCCAAACCGACTTGGTAATAATCATCGCGCAAAAGCGTATCCATGTTGCGGCTTTCATTGGCATAATTGTATTTGCCCGATGCATCCAACGTCGGCAAACCTTGTACCTCAGCAATTTTAAGAGATTGGCGCCCTTGACGCAAGCGCACCAAAGCCAAGCGGATTGTCGGGCTTTCATTTAAAGCTTGAACCATTAATTCGTTTAATGTGGTATCTTCAAAATCAAGCGGTGAAAACGCCGCGGCGGATTTGGGTGTTACAGGTTTTAAATCAAGCGATTTTTCAATTTGCGTATCATCAAAAAATTGCGGGCGTTCATAATCGGGACCAACCGTACAAGCGGTAATCAAAGCAATCAAAATAAGTAGAGCCACAATAATGACAATTTGTTTTTTGCTCATTTTCTGCCTCCTTTTTTCGCGCCGCGCCCTTGCTTTTTGACTAAAACCGATTTAGTGGGTTTATGAACGCGCGCGCTGAGTTGTTTTGTATTGCCGCGCGTGTTGCTCTCCGACGAATGTGACGCAGGGGTATGGCCGTTTTTTGGGGAAGAAAGGGGTGCAAAAGATTGTCCTTTCGTTGTATCGGGTTTATTTTCATCTGAGCTATTATTTTCATCCTCGTTTGATTTTGAAAACTTCACGGCAACCGTATCAAATAAACCAAAGATGCCGGGGACAAACAAAATCCCGATTGTCGTGGCAAAAATCATGCCGAAAAACACCGCCGTACCCATTGAATTTTGACTGGCTGCCCCTGCCCCTTTATCAAATACCATCGGCATCACGCCCAAAATAAACGTCAAAGCCGTCATCACAACCGCACGATACCGCTCTGATGCACCATTCACGGCCGCTTGAAAAATGGATTGGCCTTGATTCCTAAAGTCCAAAATAAATTCAACAATCAAAATGGCATTTTTACTGGCAAGCCCGATTAATAACACAAGCCCTAATTGTGCATAAATGCTCAGCGGCAATCCCAGCAGCATGAGTCCCACCAATGCACCCAACACTGCAAAAATATTTGATAAAATGACCGAAAAGGCGACAAGCCAACTTTCGTATAATGCCACTAAGAACAAGTAACTGAAAATAAGGGCAAGCCCGATTAAGATAAAAGCAAGCCCTGAAGTTTCGACTTCTTGCAAACTTAAACCGGTCCAAGCTATACCATAATCTTTGCCCAAAGAATTGACCATGCTTTTAAGCGTTTTAATTGCTTCGCCCGTACTGACACCGTTTGCCGTTTGAGCCGTTACGGCCGCACTTAAATACTGATTGTAACGATAAATAATTTTCGGCATCATAACCGTTCGCATATCGGCAAACTCTTTGACTTGTACCATTTGGCCCGCATTTGAACGGATGTACATGTTTTCAACGTTTTCCAAGCTTTTACGATAATTAAAATCGGCTTGGACAATGACTTTGTTGACCTGGCCTTCCAGTGTGATATTGTTCACATAGCGAGACCCGAGATTATTTTGCAATGCATTAAAAAATGCCGATACAGGGATTTTAAGCGATTCCAATTTAACACGGTTGACGTCCAAAAACACGTGTGGCGTTCCCGCTGTAAATGTGGTAAAGGCATAGGCAAATTCGGGCATGTGATTCATTTTTTCCAAAAAGGCATCCACGACATGCGCCAATACATCTGCCGAAATGGACGGATTAATAGCGTTTAATTGGAATGATAAACCATCTGCACTGCCCACGCCCGGAATTGACGGCAATGCATAAAAATTCACGCTTGCAATCGGGTTATCCATATAAAGCCGGCGCAATTTATCCATAATGGATTCAAGGGACAAAGATTTAGCCGTCCGTTTAGACCAATTTTGCAAGCCTATAACAGCCATACCGATGTTTTCCCCGCCACTGCCAAGCATAGATGCACCGGCAATACCGATATAAAATTGAACCCCCGGCATTTTCATAATGCCTTCACCCATGCTATAAAGCAATTCGTTCGTTTGATTAATGCTGGCCGTTTCGGGCAATTGCAAGTTGCCGAAAATAACACCTTCGTCTTCTTGCGGGATAAACGAAGTCGGCGTTTTATAAAACATAAAGGCTATTAATAGGCACGTTGCCCCCACTAAGCCCAGTGTTAACAACAATCGCCCTGCCAAAAATCCGACACCTTTTAAATATTTATCCCGTGTATAATCCACCGCTTCGTTAAAGCGAAAGAAAAAGCCTTGTTTTTCATTGGCCAGTGCCGATTTTTTGCGTAAGAATATCGCGCACAAAGCGGGGCTGAGCGTTAATGCGTTAATAGCCGAAAACACGACCGCGGTGGCAATCGTAACGGCAAATTGTTGATAAATCTTACCCGTTATGCCAGCCATTAAACCGACAGGGATAAAAATAGACAACAACACCAATGTTGTTGCCACAATCGCCCCGCCGATATCTTTCATCGCTTGAACAGCAGCATCGGTTGAATTCATGTTTTTATATTTCATTAAATACTGAACGCGTTCAACCACGATAATGGCATCATCCACCACCAATCCAATGGCCAAAATCAAAGCAAAAAGTGTTAAAATATTGATGTCAAACCCGAATACATAAATCACGGCGAACGTTGCAATCAACGACACGGGAATTGTTATGGTCGGGATAAGCGTTGCACGCCAATTTTGCAAGAATAAAAAGACAACGCCAATTACAAGGCAAAATGTAATCACCAACGTGGATAAAATACTTTGAATCGACGCACGGACAAAGTCTGTGGAATCATAGGCCACTTCAATTTGCATATCGGGCGGGAATGTTTGCTGTAACTCGGCCATCAAATTTTTGACATTTTTCATGGTCTGCAATGAATTGGATGACGGCGTTTGGCTCATNNACCCGCCGGCGCATTGTCAAAGGAGGCCACAATACCGTAATTATCCGCCCCCATTTCAATCGTGGCAATGTCCTTTAAACGCACGGTACCACCCGCCGAATCCGTTACAACAATAATTTCTTCAAAATCTTCAACGGTATTTAATAACCCCTTAGCGCTTAAAGTTAACACTTGATTGGTATTTTTGGGACTGGGCGCCGCCCCGATCGTACCAACGGCAGCTTGAATATTTTGCGATTCGATTGCTTTTACCACGTCATCGCTGACCAAATTCATTGATGCCATTTTAATCGGATTTAACCACACACGGATACTGTATTGCGGCCCATAAATTTGTGCCGTACTAATGCCGTCAACACGTTTTAGCGGATTAATAATGTTTGTATAAGCATAGTTACTTAAAAACAAATCATCATAAGTGCCATTTGGCGAATTAAGTACCAACATGCCTAAAATATTTGCCGATTGAGTACTGACGGAAAGCCCTTCTTGTGTCACAATCGGAGGCAAAAAGGCGGTGATTTGTTGCAAGCGGTTTTCAACTTTGACTTGGGCAATATCAGGGTCAACACCAATATTAAACGTGATGGTAAGCTGATATTCCCCATTATCGTTTGAAGTCGAGGACATATAAAGCATCCCTTCAACACCGTTCAGTTCATTTTCAATGACGACGGCAACGGTATCTTTAAGCACATCGGCGCTTGCACCGGGATAAGTGGCGGACACAATGATTTGCGGCGGCGTGATTTGCGGATATTGCGATACGGGCAATACGACAACAGCCATCAATCCCAATAACACTAAAACGCAAGCTATGACACCTGAAAAACGCGGGTGGCGGATAAAAAATTCGGATGAAATCATGCCCCTGCCCCTTTAATATATACTTGTTTGCCGACCATTGCCGAACTGACTTTATCCGTTATCACACGTTGTCCGGGCTTTAATCCGTCCTTAATCCAATATTCGTTGCCGACACTGACACCGACTTGAACAGGAATTTTTTCAATTTTATTTTGACCGTCCAACACATACACATAAGCACCGCCGGGTTCCAAATTAACCAAGTTTTGGGCGATAAAAACACCGTCTTTGACTTGTTTTTCAAGCAACACGTCCACATACGCATTCGCAACCAAGGCACGGTTTTCGTTATCAAAATCGGCATAAACTTCCAAAGCGCTGGTCGATGGAGATATTTCATTATTTAAAAATTTAACCTGACCGTCTTTTTCATAAACACTGCCATCAGCCAACCGCAATTTAACTGTCCAACCATCTAATAATTTGCTTTGTGAACCAATTATTTCGGTCAGGTATTCTTTATTGGAAATTGAAAAAATGACATGTATCGGATTAAACCCGATAATGCTGATTAATGCCCCGCTTTCGGGCGATACATAGTCTCCGACAGTCGGTTCAACATTCCCGATAATGCCGTCAATGGATGCATTAATTAAAGTATAATTATAATTCACTTGTGCCAATTCCAAATTGGCTTTAGCCTCTGACAAAGCTGCTTTCGCGGACAAAAATTGCGTTTTGGCATTATCTAAATCAGTTTTGGAAATTGCGCGCTGTCCGGCTTCCTTCATACGGTCGTAAAATGAAGAAGCATTTTGGTAGGACGCTTCGGCCTGTTCCACTTTTGCGCGAGCTAAGTCCAAATCGGCTTTATATTGGTCTTGACGCAATTTAAACAATGGCGCACCGGACAAAACCTCTTGCCCGCCTTGTACATAAATTTCCTCGATAAAACCCGGTATATAAGAAATAACACTCACTTCATCAATCGGTTTGACATACCCGACATAAGATTTTTGTATGGTTTTGGTTTGCGGCACTATATTTTGTACCGAAACTTGCATCTTTCCATCCGTTTGGGTTGCCGTTTGATTATGCATATGCAAGATTTCATATTGCCGCATAGCTACAAAAATCAATGCCGCTAAAATCAAGATGCCCAATACCCATAAAAGTTTTCTTGCCATGAAGTGTTCCCCCTTTTACACAAGACATAAGTTCCCAAACTTTAAAATACAATATCTTAACATATTTGATATACTTATGGTTTACATTAAGGACGCTCAAAAATAAGTTTACGGCGTTTCTTTTGATTGGTTAAGAATATGCCCGCCAAGATTAACAAGCCTCCCCACAATTGAGCTGTATAAATTTCTTCATGCAATATAAAATAGGCTGCAATGGTTGAAAAAATCGGCATTGTGTAATAGACCATGCCCACTTTTACGCTGTCGAGTTTATCAAGCGCGGTGTTCCAGCACAAATATGCCAAGACCGAGTTAAACAAGCCCATATAAATCATAATCCCAAAAGTTGTCCATGTGACGTTTTGGCTTGTAAACGGATTAAGATATGTATCATAAATGAACAACGGGATGCAAATAATCGTCCCTATGACAACCGTCAGCGACAACAACGACATTTGTCCGACTTCAGGTGGTTTTTTGGTCATCAAATAACTGTAATACCCGAAAGTAATGGCAGTGAGCAACATCCAAAAATCGCCAATTTGCAAATGCAATTTGCCCAAATCCATAAAACGTCCATGTAAAATAATCGTCACAACGCCGATAGTACATAACAACAATCCCAACCGTTGTTTGTTGGATATGGTAATTATACCAGCCAATCTTGAAAAGACTATTAAAAATATCGGCCCGGTTACTTGGATTAACGACATTTCAACAGCTGTCACGGTATAACCCGCAATATAAACGAATGTGTTAGACAATGCGATGCCGAAAAATGATAACGCCAACACCCATTTCCAATGTTTTATATATGCACGGCGATGCTGCCAGATGTCCTTATAAGTAAACGGCAATAAAATTGCCGCAGCAATCAGCCATCTTAAAAAGGCAATTTGCCACGGATATAAAACGCCGAGCAAATAACGCGACACGATGACGTTAAAACTCCAGAAAAAAACGCCTAAAACGGCTAAAAAATACCATTTGACATTGCTTAAATCCATATTTTCCCCCTCTATATGAAGAAATAAGGACTTATTTTAAAAATACAAGTGTGTTTTATTTTAAATCTTTTTATTTTTTCAAACGATTAAGGGATTATGCATGTCATTTTTACAGATTTTGAGATTTGCCGCAGCAAAAACGTTGTTGCATCAAAGGCAATAATACGTTATGTTGTAATCGTTATATTAAAAAAAGAACTAAAAACCGTTATGAAAAAGTATTTTTATCTGTCCCTATTGTTTTGGTTTTGTTTTATAGCGGGATTTTCAATTGTTCGTGTTCTAAAGCCTCCGAAAATTTCGGTTATCATGTCAACATATAACCGGGAGGATTTATTGCCGCGCGCTATTGATTCGATTTTAAATCAAACCTATAAAGATTTTGAATTTATTATTATCAATGACGGCTCTGATGATAAAACGGCCGAAATACTTAAAAATTATGCAAAAAAGGACAAACGGATTATTGTGCTGAATAATAAGCATAATAAAGGTTTAATTTACAGTTTAAATCGCGGTTTGGAAATAGCACGGGGGACTTATATCGCTCGTATGGATGATGATGACCTTTCATTGCCCGAACGGTTTGCATTTCAAATCAATTACATGGACGAACATCCAAACATTACGGTAGTCGGCACAGCCGTTTATTTAGGCAATGTTGACACACAAAAATATACAACCGGCGGGTCTGCTGATACAAAAGAAACAAATATTATCAGCTATATTCAAGTTCCTGTAATTCATCCAACAGCATTCATTCGGCATGATTTTATCAAAAAACACCAAATTCGCTACAATCCTGAATATCCGTCAGCGGAAGATACCCATTTTTGGTATTTGATTGGCAGAAAAGGCGGGAAAATTATAAATATCTCCGAACCCTTGTTAGTTTATCAACAAACCAGCAAGAAATTTGGCGATTACCATTACCAACAAGCTCGTTCATATGAATCTTTTTTACAAGAATCTTTGGCGCCTTTTATGCAGACAAACGGCTTATCTTTTCCACCTAATCCGAAACAAACCTGTCGTATTTTAAGGCATATGGAAAAAACAGCACAAACGAAATCAGTCGATTTTGACATAGACACTCTCAAAAGATTGATTAAACAACGTAATTGCGCATCTTTAGAAAATGAAACAAATGAATAAGTTAAAAAAAACAATAAAAACTTTTAGCATCATCGTCATTTTTACCCTTTCATTCTTGTACGCAGGGTTGATATTTTCGGGGGTTTGCTTTCAAACTAAGACACAAACAAACGATACGGATATTATAAAACCTATAAAAAAAACGCCGAAGGTGACGGTGTTAATGTCAACCTTTAATCGAGCCACGTATTTGCCCGAGGCGATTGAATCCATTTTAAATCAGACATTTAAAAATTTTGAATTTATCATTGTCAATGACGGTTCAACCGACAATACCGACAAGATTTTGACGGCGTATGCCAAAAAAGACAGCCGTATTAAAATTATAAACAATAATCGCAATAAAGGGTTGATTGACAGCTTAAATCATGGGTTGGATTTATCAACGGGGCAATATATCGCCCGTATGGATGACGATGATTTATCTTTGCCCTATCGTTTGGAATTACAAACTAAATATTTGGATGCTCACCCGGAAATAACGGTATTGGGCGGCGCCTATATCACACGAGAAGATAACATCCGCCGAATGGGTGGCCCTGCAACCCCGGAAATGGCGAAAATTATCAGCTATATACGTGTTCCCGTCATGCATCCGACCACGATGATCCGGCGCGATTTTTTAAAAGAACATAGCATTCGCTACAATGCAAAATATCCCTCTTCAGAGGACAACGATTTTTTTCACCAAATTGCCATTAAGGGGGGAAAGATTTTAAACCTCAAAAATCCGCTGCTAATTTATGCATTACATAGCCCCAAAGCCCGTGAATACCATTCTGTGCAAGCCGATTCGCACAATCGTTTTGTCTTAGACACATTAGCACCATATATGGATACTAAAAAGATAACACCAACCGCCGAAGGGATTTGTTATATTTTGAATCAAATGGAACAAGCTGCCGTAAGAAATCAGCTGGATATTGATTTGCCTTCCGTACGGCAATTAATTTTATACCGCAATTGTCAAAGTCGCATTATTGAAAATTAAACATTAAATAATTATAAATTCAAATAGTTAAATTTTCCACATAAATCGCCTTTCGGATTGTTCGATTCTCTCGCTATAAACGCCGTCCTGTGAACAAACCGTTTGGTTAATTAATTAAAATCTTTTTGCAATCCGAGTTATCTTCTCTTAAGTGTGGTTTATTTCACAGAACATTTTAAATAAAACCACATATTCCGCACCCTTTCGAAAATGACGACCTTGATTCGAATTATATACCTTATCAACATATCCTTTCCCTAAACGGACATTCAGGCATTTTTCCTACTTAATGACACCATTTCTGAGCAAATAAGCTTGAATAAGGGCGATTTTGTTTTCGACATCCTTAATATTATGAGCGTGGTTGCGGTTACGGGCGGCATCTTTGATAATGCGCCATGCTTCGGTAAAATTAATTTGGTTTGAAAGTTCAATCTTCTTTTTCTTCCCCAACATACTTATTTCCCCCTAAAATTTTAGTCACAGTCATATCCCTGTCTTGTAAAATCGTTAAATTTTGTGCAAAAAGGAAGAATTGTTGCATACTATTGTAATCTTCCCTTTACAGAAATACAACAATATGTTATATTAGTCAAGACAAATCTTATAAAAAAATGTTATCTTGATTTATCATACAAAATGATGTAGACTAACAATATGAAAAAAGAGAAAACAAATATGCAATATGGCGAATACGTGCGCAAGATCATCCTTGAAAAGGGGGATCGTTTTAATGAAGCTGCCGCAAAACTGGGCATATCTACGACAGCGATGAACTACATTTTAACAGGGCGCAACCGTTTCGGTTTATCAAACTTGGTTAAGTTTTGTCAAATTTATGATGCTTCTCTTGATGAAATGTATTTCAATGACTTAGACAAATCCCGCACACTCAATAAATCGGCACTTGCCGACGTATTTACGGCACTTGAAAAATGGCTGAAGAAAAAAAATTATGTCATGGAACCTGCCGATAAAGTCAACCTGGCATTTGCTTTGTATGACCAAGTCCTTGAAGTACCCGAAGAAAAACGCGAAGCCGAAATTTATGCGTTGTCCGAATTCATGTACAAACTCAGAAAAACTTCATAATTTTTACATTTTTATATAACAAGATGTTGACATATTAAAATATGTAGCATATGATATACTAAAGTTTAAGGAAAGGTAGAATATGTCCGATAACGAAAATGTCAACAAAGTTATGTATTTTTTAGATCGTGTAAAAGTCAATCCTGTTGCAGAGGATAAACCGCAGGAACCACCTATGCCGGCTAATTTAAATATTCGCAATTATAATTTTACATTGAACGCTTTTTATTTGTTCTTATCCACTGTTATAATCATAATTGCATTTATTGGTTCAGTTTATTTGATTGCTTTTTATAACCCGCAAAAACCGTTGCCGGCAGTCGCCGCAAAACATTATACAAACACCATTACGGTCGAGGAGGCGGAAAATTACAAAAGTACGGTTCATGCGATTGCCAAATGTGAAAATAAGCATTACAACACAATTTATGCCGAATTGCGCAAAAAATTTAATTATGTACGTTACAGAGACTTGGACAAAGAAACTTATACACAAGCATTGCTGTATTTAAAACCGCGCATTTGTACTGGACAAACTGCAAAAGCAAAATAAACGCTTTTATAACAAGCTCCCCCGAGGACGTGGAATATGCAAATATTCCACGTTTTATATATTTGGATTATAATCAAGTATTAAAATTGATTGCCACAACTTACTTTAGAACACATGTATCACCTACTAAATCATGATTCGGGCATTTTGCACAGGTGTTAAAATGGTCACGGACATAAAACAATTGAGAGGGGTAATCACTATGTCCCGCATGGTTGTCCAAAGCCAACACACCCCATGAATACGCCAAAATTCTCTCTATGTTTTCGGGATCCTTTTCAATATACCCGGCCCACATCTGATCACATGAAATACAGCTGTCACTTAATGAGTGATATTTATTCGCAGGACACGATAAAGCATATGTTTCACCTATTAAATTACAGTTACCCCAATAATAACATATATATTCGTATCCTCTCACGATAGTCAGCTGATATTCTGCCTTGCAACGCACCGCATATATTCATGGATTATTTCATTGCAAATCCATTACATTCGCACAAGCCCACTATTTTGCAATATTCTCAGGTATTCGTTCAATGTAATGTTGAGTGACCATATCACACAAAATACAGTTCAGGCCAATTGTATGTGACTTCCATTGAACCAAAGGGCGGTTATATCTCATGCCCCTAATATTTTGTCATTTTTCCATCTGACAGAAATTTAATATAAATTTATTATATAATTAATTGATAGCTGATTTTTCCCTACACATAATTTTTTCTTTTGAAACACATCAAACATAGCATATGATTACATTATTTTTGCCCAAAAAAACGAATCGCATTCAACCATAAAATTTACAAATATTTACGCGAAAATAAAATCTTACAAACATATAATGCGTTTTCAAAGAATCTGTCACATTGAAAAACGGCCTTAAAATCGGTTCAAGTCATAAAGCGTTCAAGTTATTCTAATGTGCCGACTCCGGCCACCCAACTACTTGAGATATGATAACTTGTTCATTTGGTGACAACTGCAGTGCTTTAGCTGCGGCATTTCTATCAAAATAGCCCCGAACTACATTATTAAGTCCGACAGAAGCTGCATATAAACCGACATTTTGATAGGCAGAACCCGCATGCAGAGGTGAATTTTTCACATCGGTGCCAACATAAACTAAAATCAGCGGCACACCTTTGACAAAATCTTGAGTTTCAAATAACGGTCGTACATCTTTATCGGCGACCATTTCCAAAGCATTTTCCCCCGCGTTATACTTCCATACACCGTCCGCCATTACTGCGTATACGGACAAGTCTTGTTTATTTTGTGACGTAGGGATTGTCCGTTTACCGTCGTGAGAAAATCCCCAAGCTGCATATAAGAGATTGCTGAGTGTCTGTGCATCTAATGAACGAGTTGAATAAGACCTGTCCGATTTTCGCGCGGAAATTACTTCCATTAACGGTTTTCCGCCGGTTTTTACAGGCGTTGGCAATTCGCGTGTTAATTCTTGCGCATAAACGCCAAAGGAAACAAAGGCGGCCATTAACAATGCGACAAAAGGTGTTTTTTTCATGAACATCTCCTTATTTTCAAAATTTTCGGGTGTTTATACTTTTTAAAATATAAACACCCTGTGCAAGTTATCAAATTGTAATTGATATAACTTTGGTATTAAGACACGTTTAACCACACAACAAACTTATTGCATTACAGCCAAATAACCAACAATACAATCCCCGTAATGGCGGCGACAGTTAAAATGGTGCCGGTTATAACGGAATTGTTGGTTGTTTTGGGATATTGTTTTTGCGGCGGATTGTGATCCGGCGTGTACAATAATAAATCCGTTTGAGTTACGCCATAGGCATAATCAGGCGGCAACGAAGAAGTATGTCCGTCCGTTTGAATAACGCGGCAACGAATATTTCTGGACGCGCCAACCGAACGCAATGTATCATAAGCTAAGCGATCCTTATTTTTAAGCGCCACACATAATGGGGTATCGCCTTCAGCATTAGACATATCCATACGGACGCCTTCGGCCTTTAACTCCATTAAATATTCTCTATCCCCGGCTGAGGCTGCTCCGTAAACGTCATCAAATGACCCTTGCGGCGCGGATGTACAGGCAGTCAAGCTGACGGCACACAAAACAATGGCTACTAGCTTTTTTATTATTTTTAACTTTAGCATAATTTCTCCCTCTAATTATGGATTTTCCGAACGGTCTTTGGGCAAATCCGCATCGGATATGTTATCAAACTTGCTTGCATCAAACACGCAATACGTTTGCGCCAATAAGGCAATTTCGTCTTGGTTCAGTGAAATTGAGGTATCAAAACCGCTCGTAGGCGTTTTTTTATAGCCCGCTTCAACCGTCCAGGTCCCGCTTGTATCATCACCACCTATACCGTCAGAATTATCAATTGTATTATTTGAAATTTCGACCGCAAAATTTTCACGGTTTTTATCAACCGTAATTTGTCTGTTCGTATCAGAATATTTTGCCGAATTATATTGCNNTTGGTGCGTTCTTTAACCGTAACGGTACCCGTTACTGTACCTCCGCCTGCCGGTGCTGTCAAAGAATGCGAACTGCTGTCTAAGGTATCTGCCGGAATTGTAATATTCGTGATATTCGTACTACCCCATTTAAGCGGCGTAACAACAACGGCCGCCAAATATCCTTGCGGACAGGAAGGTTTGGGCACATTTGTAATCCGATAAGGATTTGTCCCACTGTTACCATTACCATATGAATACATACCTTTGGCAATATAATTCGGCAAAATATCGCTTAAACGCGCACCACCGCGGGAAGTCAGGCGAATATCATTCATAATAGACGTATAAGCCGGATCAATTTGATAATTTTGCCCATCCGCTTCGCCTTTTTGGGCTTTCACCGTTTCATTTGATATAATGCGTCCCAATGCATCAATTGTGATGCTTGGATTACCTTGAATATCATAAACAACAATCTTTCGGTCTTTATTACGGGCATCATCACTCAAATCTGGACTACCCGAATCTGTTTCGATAGAAACGGCCGACGTATTACCCGCGTTGTCACGCCCGACATACAGATTATTTTTAATGTAAACTTGGCCGGATTCGGAATTATCATTGGTTGAGCCGGTTGTACCAACCCAAAACAATGGATCACATGCTTCGCCACCCGCTTCAGTATCACCGACATTATAAATAACATCGCCGATAGGTTCACCGCCACCTTCCGGAATCATCCGTTCATAACGGAAACAACGTTTCGGATCATCTTTGCCGGCACCGCTGCCAACCGAAAAATATTGCCAAGCATGCAATCTTTTAAAAGCCAAATCTTCCGGCGCAGAAACAGCATTCGGAGCTACCATACCGATATCGGGGTTAAATGTATCAAATGCCGTGGTAACAACAGGTGCTTCATTCGGAATATCGCTCATATCTATACCGCCCATCGGCAAAACCCATCCACCGTTTGTACCGACAAAATCAGACGTATCGGGGTTTACGACACCGCCATCAGCACCGATTAAACTGGCAATACGCGAAGCACGTTTAAAATTCCAACCGCTGGTAGGCAAACCTTCTTCTTTCGGCACAATGACGCCGTATACCATATTTCGCATATCGGATTGGCCCGATAAACTGAAATCGGCTTGATAGCCGTACAAATAAACATTGTAATAATCAATTATACCTGTTTCATCAATACCCGCAGGCAAAAAGCTGCTTAAAGACTCAATTAAGTCCCCTCCCGACGGGTTGGAACACAATTGGGCATTTGATGACGTCGGAGCGCATTTAGCCCCCAATACAGCACCGTCAGCGGCAATCATGGCAGACAAGGCCTCCTTTATCGTACGCATTTCCGATGCCATGTTAACGTTGGAAATTTCTTGATTTCGATTTAATACTTGTCGAAACAACACAGGCCCCATAACGCCGATTAATGCCAAAACGGCCAAAATCTCTACCATAATGGCCCCGCGCTGTGATATTTTTGATTCTTTTCTCATTATCTTCTCCTTGCGTTATTCAATCGTCGTTGTTTCTTCAAGCCCCACCTGAGCATTATAGCGTGCCGCTTCTTTTTCAGCATTTTGTATAATGTTTTTAATAGGGGTTATACAAAATAAATAGTCCGACATATTACCGCCCGAGCGTACATCCAAAGGCCGTGTGATTTCATTGGGAATTGAAATAACAAAACGTTGTGAATTATCCAATACATACCGCGATGTGGGGTCATACCTGACTACGCCCGTTACGTTGCCGGCCAAACCGCCCGAACGGGGATATAAAACACCGCATTCATTCGACAAACGCGACCGTTTTAACAACGCACTACGCCATAACTGTCTTGATTTTGTCGTATCATCCCACCACGATGGATGGTCGGCATAAGTTATCACATAATCTTCCGTAATATTTTCTTCACAATCAAATGTCAATTCTTTTGTGACGGTTCCTTGTGCATCTGTACTTGTCTTGATGCATGCAACCGCCGAATAAATATTATCCAACCGATAACCCTTAATGCCCCTGTTATAATCGCTAATTAACCCAGTTCTGATATATCCGAGATTGTCATTTAAACCCAAATTATTGTTATTCACTGTCGGGTCAAATATGGCAACTTCCCTTTCATTGGTAATTTCGCCGTCTTTGTATTGACTGACTTTTTTCATTTCATTGATATAAACACGATAAACTTTTTTGCCGTTAATATCATAATCATCCACCAAATTATAAATCATTTTTTTGGCAGCTTGGTGTGAATTGACAAAAGCCATGACGGCAGATTCTGCTTGGGGTTTTTCAACAATTGTGATTTGGTCCGTTCTCGGGTAATAGGCATAGAACAAGATAGCCATAACAAACGATAATACAAACGACCAAAATAACATTCAGTTTCTCCTTAAAAGAGAGTGCAAATTGATAACCTCTTATTATATTAACAATATTTTGTTCTTTTTTCAACGAGAAATATCAATAACCTTCTAATTTTTCTTCCAATGTGTTGCCGGGCAGATAATCAATTAACGGCCTTTCGATAAATGTATAACACCCATATTCTCCTTTTGCCTTGGCCGCCATACACGCTCTGGCGCAAGAAACCATGACATTTGCCGTAAATTCCGGGTTAATGCCTGCCACATCATAGCGTTGGTTGACTTGCATACCGGTACGTTCAATTGAACCGGCATGTTGCAACGTATTATATTTGTCAACGCTCTTAACCACTTCAATTTCAAGCGGGTCATTCATAAAATACGGGTCGTTGCGAATAGCGCGGTCAATTTCGCCAAAATTCGCATCCGGCATCAATTCCAAATAAACCTTGCGTTTATGTTTGCCCCGCCCGTTTGCCAAAGTCAATGCAACACCGTTTTTGACCCCCGGGATTGTTTTAACCAAAGCAGTGTGTCCCATTGAACGGCCGCCGGCCGTTCCACCGAATGTTGTGGTCGTGTAACCCGTAATCGAAACAACCTTCATAATACCGCGGATAGCCGAATCGGTGCCCGGATCCCAACCGGCCGCAATAATAGAGACAACTTTTTTAGCTTTTGCAGTAATATCAGCCTCTTTGCGAACAGTTACAATCCGTTCATGTTCATCAAAACTGTCAACGGTCGAATAGCCCATTTTTTGGTATTGGGCAATTTTATCGGGTACCTCGCGCGATGGAATACACAATAAAACAACATCTACATCTTTTAATTTCGTAATATCAGAAACAACCTTCGTATTTTGAAGTTCGACTTCTTCCAAACTCACTGTAGTCGGACGGCGCACAACGCCGGCCAAAACCAAATCCGATGTTTCTTCAATCGCGCGTTTACATCCGCGCCCGACATTTCCCCATCCGACGATAGCAACTGATATTTTTTGCATTAGCTGACTCCTGACATAGTTTTATAAAGGGTTTGATAATCTTCGCTTGACTTAGTCCATGAATAATCTTGGGCCATGGCCATTTTTCGCATATTTGCAATATGCTCGGGCCTGTCATAATAAGTCGAATTAGCCCACGAAATCGTGTTATAAAGCGCTTGGGGTGTTATGGCGCTGAATTTAAATCCCGTACCGAACCCATAACGTTCATTATAGTTAGCGACCGTATCGGCCAACCCACCCGTTGAACGGACAATCGGCAAGGCCCCGTATGTTTGCGATACCATTTGTTTTAAACCGCACGGTTCGTATAAAGACGGTATCAACGAAAAATCGCCGCCTGCATCCATGATATGTTCAAAATCATTATTAAAGCCGATATATACACCAATTTTGCCGGGATATTTGCGCGGCAAAGAGGCAAAGTAATCTTGCGCCCATTTTTCACCTTCGCCCATAATGGCAAATTGGCATTCCATTGAATTCAAAATCGGTTCGATACTTTCGGCCAACATTCGGATACCCTTTTGTTCGGCCAAACGCACAGCCATTGAAAAAACCGGTTTTTGCGCACTTTCCAAATTCATTTGACGAACCAATTCTTCCTTATTGCGCTGCTTGCCGATTTGAAAGTCCCGCAAAGAATATTTTGAAACCAAAATATCGTCGTTTTTCGGGTTCCACAAATCTGTATCAATGCCGTTTAAAATGCCATGTAAGTCGTTTTTGCGTTCACGCAGGATAAAATCAAGTCCCGCTCCGAATTCGGGAGTCAGAATTTCACGGGCGTGTTGCGGGCTGACCGTATTGATTTTGTCGGCAAAACGTATGCCGCCTTTCAAGTAATTAATGCGACCATAATCTTCAAAAGTGCCCGGATTAAAATCAGACCAATCAATTTTCGCATATGGAATGACATCCGCGCCAAAATGCCCTTGGTGTAACAAATTATGAATGGTCAGAAGTGATTTTGTATTTTCAAAGAACGGATCGTGTTCTTTTTTTAAATAGTAAGCAATTAATGCCGTTTGCCAGTCGTGCAAATGTATGACATCAGGACGATAGCCCAAATCTTTGGCCGTTTGCATAGCCGCGCGGCACAAAAAAGCATAACGATAAGCGTTATCGGTATATTCGGCACGGGTCGCACGGTCTTGGTAAACACCGCGCCTATTAAAAAATTTATTAAATTCAATGAAATAAACTTGAATACCCGGGATATAATTTGATTCATGAACGGCAAAAAACTCNNATAAGTGTTTTTAAGCTTATAACAAAAAACTCATGGCAATTCCCCATTGCCACACAATTGCCTTCCATAATTTTACGAATGCCGAATTTTTGATAATCAATACCCAATCCCGTGTCGACATACAGCGGTATAATGACCTTAATGTTCGTGTCTTTGTTGCATAAAGCTTTAGGCAAAGACCCGATAACATCGCCCAAGCCGCCGGTACGAATAAAAGGAGTCATTTCGCTGCCGACAAACAAGATATTTTTTTTCATTTTAATCCCCCGATGGTTGAAATTATTATAAGCTTAAAAACACTTATTTGCAAGTTATTTTCGCCTTTAAGGCCATTTTAACAATATACTATTGTATGTATTGAGAAAATTATACTCATAAATATTGAAGTTTCAATTAAATTTTATCTTTTTTATTAAAAAAAACATTAAAAAATAAAAATTAATCAAAAGGTTTATAAATGATTTCCATAATTAATTTTTTCACCCGGACATTTGTACAGAAGCCTTCTAAGGCGCAGTTCTTTTCAATAAATTCAAAAACGGATTTTTATCCGTAGGAAGGATTAAAGACTTTTTTGCTTGCATTTCAAAAAGAAAGCCTATAAGGTAGTAAAGAAAATAATAAGGAATATAATAGTATGTCGGTTTTAGGAGTTGCCAAATCATTAAGCGGTTTGGCCTGGGAATTACGCCCAGCAGACGATAGAAACAGTTTAGCAATGGCTCAAAAGTACGGTTTGCCCGAGATTGTCGCACGCGCTTTGGCAGCTCGAAATGTTACGCTTGAAACGGTAGAAGCCTTCTTAAATCCAACGTTGAAAAATAATCTGCCCAGCCCCTTTTCATTAAAGG
>DLOI01000026.1:74552-79994 GCA_002477185.1 Alphaproteobacteria bacterium UBA7488
ATGGCTGCCTCAATTTTGGCAGGCGAATCAATCGGGTTAATGGGCGATTATGACGTGGACGGGGCTACTTCGACTGCGCTGTTGAAAATGTTTTTGGAATATTGCGCCATTAAAACCTACTGCTTCATTCCCGACCGCGAAGACGGTTACGGCCCTAATATTAATAAAATGAAAGAATTTCATCAAAAGGGATGCAAGCTGGTCGCTACACTTGATTGTGGCATGACGGCTTTTGACCCGATTGCTTATGGGACATTTTTGGGATTAGATATCATTGTTTTGGATCACCATGACCCCGAAAAAACATTACCCGACGCTTATGCGGTCGTCAATCCGAAACGTTTGGACGAACCGACAGACCACCCGTGCCGCTACATGGCAGCGGTCGGCGTTGTATTTTTATTTATCGTGGCATTGAACAACATTTTGCGCTCAAAAGGTTTTTATAAAAACAAACAAGAACCCAACCTTATCCCCTATTTGGATTTGGTTGCGTTCGGCACCGTCTGTGACGTAGTCAAGTTGCAAGGCGTCAACCGCCTGTTTGTCAAATCTGGCTTAAATCAAATGCGCCTGGGACAAAACAAAGGCATCGCCGCTTTGGCAGAACTTGTCGGATTGGACGAAGCACCAACGGCTTACCATTTGGGATATATTTTCGGTCCACGTATTAATGCTTGCGGACGGGTCGGCAAATCGGATATCGGAATGAAATTGCTGTCAACCAACGATAAAACCGAAGCCCGCATTTTGGCCGAACAGTTGGAAGAATTAAACTTAAAGCGCCGTGATATTGAAGCCGCCGTGTTAGAAGCCGCCATTTGGCAAGTTGAAAACCGTCAAGAAGATTTGCCGTTTATTGTCGTGCAAGGCGAAGATTGGCACCAAGGCGTGGTTGGCATTGTAGCAGGACGTTTAAAAGACAAATACAACCTACCCGTTTTTGCACTCAGCATTGAAGGGGATGAAGTCAAAGGCTCTTCGCGTTCAGTACAAGGCGTCGATTTGGGATGTTTAGTCATGAACGCGATTGAAAAGGGAATTTTAAGCCGAGGGGGCGGACATCCGATGGCGGCAGGCTTTTCATTGCATAAAGAAAAATTACAAGAATTCCACACCTATTTAAAACAATCGATTACCCCCGATTCAATGTGCGGCAACGGCCATGTATTGGACATTGACGGCGTGTTGGACATTCAAGGCATTTGTCCCGAATTGATTGAAAATTTGTCAATGTTGGCTCCTTTTGGCGAAGCCAACCCCGAACCGCGTTTTGTCATTAAAGATGTGGCGATTACGCGTGTTATGCCGCTTAAAAACGGCCACATTGCCTGCACATTAACGGGTAAAAACGGCAAATACATTTCGGCAATCGCTTTTCGTGCTGCCGATACGCCGGTGGGTGAAAAGTTAATGCATTCACCGGGCATTTACTTTCATGTGGCGGGTTTNNAGCAAGAAACATGGAAAGGGCGCACGAAAATCCAGCTGCAAATCCACGATATGGCGGAAGCTTAAGATTTTAATGCCGACTCGTTGTGGTATATTCGTTATGATATATTTACGGCATGCTGACAGATTATGTCATTAACCATTACCTGTTCAGAGTTGTTTCAATTTTCGTCATTGATTGTTTTATCATACGCACAAAATTTTTAATACCGTACATTTGAAACGTTGCCGATGGCGTCAAGATAAAATTTCTTATAAATTTTTATCGCGTATGCATCCTCAAATCACAACCAACGTGTTCCCCTTGATGGGCAATGAAACATTTTTGTTGTGCGGCAGCATTATTCAATCCGGCGGCATAAGTACATGTAGCCAGCGCCAACAATGCACTGACAGTTTTGGATGCAAAGACATGGTGCCGTTTTACAAAACGGTTATCAATGCCTTCCGTAATTTCGGCAAATCCCGAAGGTTGCCCCGCTTGAAAATGGATTTCGCCTTTCGCCCTGCCCCATTGAAAATTTAAATATGAAGATAACCTGGATTGTGAATCATAGCAAAACTTAATGTAATCTACATCTTCCACTGCGACACAATCGATTTGACCACTGCCGACCGGGCGAATTGTTCCATCCCTACCCTGATACACAGATATTTGCACGCGATACATTTCATCTTGGTATACCACAAAATTCAGCTTGTTTTCGTTCTCTTTTATACATTCGCCCTTTTGCAGCGCAAGAGCAACAAGTCCTTCCAAAACCTTCATTTGCGAATCGACGATTTTTTTTATGCGTTTGGCTTGGTACGAAAAATTATTAGATTTACTGCGGGAACCTTTCATGGGGGAGCATCCTTTATAAAATATATAGATATGTTTTTTACAATAACTTGCTTATTATAAACATCTCAATATTATTTTGTCAATAAATTTCTTTTGTTTGCTCTATTATATTTATATAATAAGAATAAAATGATACCCTTTTTCCAAAAGCAAAAGATATTTTTTGCTTGCGTTTTAATTCAGATGGGTTATAAATAGAAACAAATGTCACTTGCCAATAGCGACATTTTGTACGTTGATTTGGAGTATTTAAATGACACCTGCATTTTTGATTTGTGCCGCTTTAGGCTATTTGTTCGGCTCTATCCCCTTCGGTTTAGTTTTTACGCGCATGGTAGGATTGGGCGATATACGTAAAATCGGATCGGGCAATATCGGGGCAACAAACGTTTTGCGAACAGGGCGAAAAGATTTGGCGCTTTTAACCCTTATATTTGATGTATTTAAAGCTGGCTTTATTGCGTTATTATGCCAGTGGATGTACCAATCGCATTTAGCGGGCATGATTGCCGGCGTTTGTGCCGTTTTGGGCCACAATTATCCAATTTGGTTAAAATTTAAAGGTGGCAAAGGCGTGGCTTCAACTTTAGGGCTTATGCTTGCCATGACGCCTGTTGTCGGTGTATTGACGGCCTTAACATGGTTATTTGTCGCCGTAACGTTCCGCTTTTCGTCTTTGTCGGCATTGGTTGCACTTTTTGCGGCACCGTTTTATGCTCTCGCTTTTGCCAATTCGACTGCGGCACTGTGTTATGCCCTGTTGACGCTTTTATCGTTTTACCGCCATAAAGAAAACATTAAGAGGCTAATTAGGGGCGAAGAAAGCAAAATTTCGTTTAAAAAGAAAACTTCGGCTGTATCCGTTCAAAATACAAAAGAAGCTCAACAAAAGAAAAAATAAGGAAACCCCTTTAAATGAATTTGACCGTCCAAGAAACAAAAGAATGGCTTAAGTTAGCGTTAAGTGAAAACGTTGGTCCAATTACGTTTCGCAACTTAATTGCTTATTTCGGCACACCAAAAGAAGCTATCGGCCATTTGGACGAATTTGCCCGTCGAGGCGGACGAACAAAACCGATTGTTTTGGCAACTGACAAAATGGTCAATTTACAATTAAAAAAAGCGGAAGAAACAGATGCCGAAATTTTACCGCTTAACCATCCTGATTATCCGAAACTACTTAAAACAATTGAAGATGCGCCACCGATTTTATATGTTAAAGGGCATTTAACATTAACGGGAAAAACATGTGTCGGCATAGTCGGCACGCGCGGGGCGTCCTTAAATGGCAAAAATTTTACGCGCAAATTGGCGGCGGATTTAAGCAAGGCGGATTTTACCGTCATTTCCGGCATGGCCAAAGGCATTGATTCGGCCGCTCATCAAGGGGCTTTGTCCAATACTNNGGGGGCACCGTAGCGGTTATCGGGACCGGTTTGGACGATGTTTATCCGAAAGAAAACAAAGCTTTGTGTGAAGAGCTGTTCATGCGGGGATGTGTTATTTCGGAACTGCCGTTCGGCTCGCCCATTGCACCGCAAAATTTTCCGCGCCGTAACCGCATTATTTCGGGATTGTCCAAAGGCATTGTTGTTATTGAAGCCGAATTGCGTTCAGGTTCGCTTATTACCGCCCGCTTGGCCAAAGAACAAAACCGACACGTATTTGCCGTGCCGGGTTTTCCGCTTGAACCGCGCAGCGAAGGGCCAAACAGATTGCTCAAAAACGGTGCCGGATTAGTTGAAAAAGCCGACGATATTATTGATACGTTTGACGATTTGACACGTTCATTTCAAATGGAAGAACCGGCCTTTGAACAGATTATGGAACCATATGCAATTATTTCGGAAAGCGATTTGGCCAAAGCGCGTAAAATTGTTATCGAAAATTTAAGTCCCGAAACGACAGGCATTAATGATTTAATCGGCGGTACGGGGTTGTCGGCACAGCTTGTCAACATTATATTAGTCGAATTGGAATTAGCCGGCCGCATTGAGCGTTTCCCGGGCAATCGCGTTTCATTATTGGCACAGATAAAAGAATAAAGGAACATATCGTGAAATTAGTTATCGTCGAATCTCCGGCAAAAGCCAAAACAATCAATAAATATCTGGGCAAAGACTATAAGGTAATGGCCAGTTTCGGACATATCCGCGATTTGCCGGCTAAAAATGGTTCGGTACGCCCTGACGAAGATTTTAAAATGGAGTGGGAAATGCAACCGCGCGGCGAAAAAACCATGCGCGATATAGTTAAAGCTTTGGCCGATTCAGACGAATTATATTTGGCTTCCGACCCCGATAGGGAAGGAGAAGCCATCGCTTGGCATGTTGTACAAGAATTGCATCGGCGCAAAAAGCTGAAAAAAGATTTTCCCGTTTTCCGCGTCGTATTTCACCAAATTACAAAAAATGCGATTTTACAAGCCATTAAAAACCCGCGCCAAATTGATATGAATTTGGTTGACGCGTACTTAGCTCGACGCGCTTTGGATTATTTGGTCGGATTTAATATTTCTCCGATTTTGTGGCGCAAATTGCCCGGTGCAAAATCCGCCGGCCGCGTACAATCGGTCGCTTTGCGTTTGGTATCGGAACGCGAAGACGAAATCAACAGCTTTGTGCCCAAAGAATATTGGACGGTGGATGTTGATTTAAATACTGAACGCAAAGAAAAATTTACCGCGAAATTGACCCAGGCCGACGGCAAAAAATTGGATAAATTTGATTTGGCCAATTCCACGATTGCGGGCGATATAAAAAAACGGGTGGAAGATGCTAAGTTCGTCGTCGGCACGATTGAAAAGAAACAAGTCAAACGCAACCCTGCCCCCGCTTTTACGACGTCGACGTTGCAACAAGAAGCCTCCCGCAAACTCGGGTTTGGTGCGAAAAAAACAATGCAAACGGCACAAAGTTTGTATGAGGGAGCTGATTTAGGCGGCGAACAGGCCGGTTTAATTACATATATGCGTACCGATTCGGTTGCGTTGGCGCCCGAAGCGATTAACGACATTCGCGCGTTGGTTGAAAAGGAATACGGGAAAGAATATATTCCCGAAAAGCCGCGCTTTTATAAAAATAATTCGAAAAATGCGCAAGAGGCTCACGAAGCTATCCGCCCGACGAATGTCAACCGTACGCCCG
>DLOI01000026.1:80038-85565 GCA_002477185.1 Alphaproteobacteria bacterium UBA7488
ACGTACGGTCGCCTGCCAAATGGAAAGCGCCGTATTTGACAAGGTCGGTGTCGATATTCCTTCTACCGATAATAAATTGCAATTACGCGCGACTGGACAAACAATTGCTTTTCCCGGTTTTATTAAGGTTTATAAGGAAGATATCGACGATGACAAAGGCGATGATGATTCCAAAATCCTGCCGGTCATGAATGAAAAAGAAAGCTTAGAAACGCTGGACGTGCGCGCCGACCAACCGATTTTGCCGTTGGTGATTTCNNACTTGTCAAACGCTTGGAAGAGCTGGGCATCGGGCGTCCGTCCACGTATGCGACAATTTTGTCCGTTTTGCAAGACCGCAAATATGTACGCTTGGAAAATAAACGGTTTTATCCCGAAGACCGCGGACGCATTGTTACGGCTTTCCTTGAAAATTATTTCAATCAATATATTCAATACGATTATACCGCCGGTTTGGAAGATAAATTGGATGAAATCACCAACGGCAAAATCGAATGGAAACAGGTATTGGAAGATTTTTGGTTACCGTTTACCGGCACCGTTAAAAACGTAGAACCCGTTAAAATGGGCGATGTGTTGGAAACCGTGGCCAAAACATTGGAAAAACATTTATTCCCGACCGAAGAATCGCGCATTTGTCCGGAATGCAAACAACATAAATTATCGTTGCGCGTTGGCAAATACGGCGCGTTTATCGGATGCAACGATTACCCGAAATGTAAATATACTAAGCATTTTGCCGTTATTGACCCCATAAAGGATGAAAATGGCAATCCGGTTGAAACACATGTGGAAGAGCCCAAAACCTATGATTTAGGCAAGGATGAATCGGGGCGAGACATTATTGTCAAAAAAGGCCCTTATGGTTGGTATGTACAAGCAGGCNNCCAAAGATGCCAAACGCGCCGGCTTGCCTAAAGGTGCCAATCCGGCTGAAATAGATTTTCCAAAAGCGATGCAATTATTATCCTTGCCGCGTGTGCTTGGCGAAGACCCCAAAACCAAAGAACCTGTTGAAGCGGGTTTGGGCAAATTCGGCCCGTTTGTCAAACGTGGAAAAGTATATCAATCCTTAACACCCGATGACAACGTTTATACGATTGAACTTGCCCGCGCGCTTGAATTGTTAGCGTCCAACAAAAAGGCGGCAGCAACAACCGAAATCGGCAAATGGAATGGTGAAACAATAACCTATCAAATCGGGCGTTATGGCCCATATGTAAAGGCCGGAAAAGTTATGGCATCGGTTAAAAATGGCGGCCAAGTACCGACCGAAGCCGAAGCAATCGATTTGTTAAATGCCCGTATGCATCAAAAATAAAAGTTGATAAAGCAACGATAAATTTAACATAGGCGAATTATAAAAATTCAAAAAAGCAGCTCTTAATTAGAGCTGCTTTAGTTAATCATTGTACAAATGGTAAAAGATTAATCCCGTGAACCGCGGTCTTTCCAACGTCCTTTATCTTTTTTGGGAACGGCAGGAATAACGTAAGTGCGAGTGAAACGGCGTCTTGTCAATTCAAAATCTCGAAATATATCCTTTTTAAATTCAACGGGTTTATCAGCGGGAATATTAAAAAATTGTAATGTTGAATGAATAAGGTTCAAATACATGTTTTCACTTTGATCACAATTTCTGCGCAAAGCATAATCATAACGCGATAACAAATGATTTACCTTATCAATCGCCGGTTTTAATTCAGGGCATTGAGCCGTCACGGCATTCTCAAAAACCTTCATATCGTTTGCTAACGAACCACTGTTTTTAGCCCTTGATACATCGTAATCAACCCCCAAAACCTCTCGATACACGTTATTTAATTCATCATATACTCGATTTTCATCGCCGAAATAATATTTCCAACGTGAAAGAGACAACAAAACATCGTTCATAGTCGGTCTGTAATTTTGTTCCATATTTGTAAGCCTTTCGAAAATAGTGTTCATAACACAAATATATCAAAACAGGATTATTTCGTCAATGATTTTATTCAAAAATATGGATCATCTTATCCGCGTTGATGTTGCGGTGCCGGTTGAGGTGGCGTTTTTTGGTGACATGATACAATTGCTCCAACAACAAAAGGTGCTGACAAAATTGCAAAAGCACCTAATTTGGCAATCCTTTTACGGATTTTCTTCGCTCGTTGCTGTGCGTAAACAACCTCTAACGGATTTTTAATTTTTTTGAAACCTTCGGCTGCATAGTGACGTTCAAAAGTCATGTCATCTTTTGTATATGTGAAAATACCGCTGGCAAAATCACCTTCAATTTTAAGATGTTCACCATCATAACAAGCTTTTTCGCCTGTCAATGTGCTATAGTCCGCATGCCTGAATTTTGCGTATAAAAGAACACCTTCCTCAGAAAAAGAAACCGCTATTTGTTTAAGAGCCGGGAAAGATTCAATCCTATTATCCGCATATGAAATATACGCATTATTGACAAAACGGCCATTTTTAACTTCTAAATCATAGCTTGTCGCCAAATCGTCGGATTGAGTTTTCTTGTATTTCCCATCTTGATGAATGGTTGGAACATTTTCAATGGCTTCGTAAAATTCTTTAAGTAAAACAAAAGCCGGATCAAACATTTCTTTTGACATTTATTTCTCCTATTTAGTCTGAATTTATTGATTAATCGCGTAATTTGCAACCACCCGCATGTGTCGTTAATATTATACCCAGCATTGAGGTATTTCTAATCGAATCATAAATATTTTCTTCACGTTTATCACATGCCGATGCTAAACACAAACCGAAACTGAAAAAACCAATCAGAGTGTAACGCACGGCATGCCCAACGTCATTTTGTGGTTCTTTACCCATCTTTTCCCCTTTCTGATAATTTTAAGACAACCTCGGAATGTCTTTATAATAAGAGTATACCCCCCNNCCCGTTTTGTCAAGTGTTTTTTATCCATATATTTAAAATTCTCAGACATAATTCTTGCGCCATCATGAAAAATAGTGTATAAATGGCTCCATATTCAAAATGTGATAAAGGGAAACAAACATGATTTCATTTTTTAGCGATTTTTCAAAAAGTTGGGGCGCCAAAATCATTTTGGGCGTATTGCTTATCTCTATGGTGGCTTTTTGGGGGCTCGGCGGTTTGATGAATACCAGCTTGTCAACCAACAACACGGCGATTAAGGTTGGCTCTGAAAAAGTATCCATGAATGCTTTATCGCAAGCCTTTGATGCACAGCGTGGGCGCATGTCCGCGATGATGGGCGGACAATACGTGTCCCCTGCTCAGGCGTTGCAGGCAGGTATGTTGGATTCGGCCGTTCAGAAGATGGTCATTGAATTGGTTCAATCGGGTGTAAAAGATGAACTCGGTTTAGCCGCTTCCGACAAAGCTGTGCAAAAATACGTTGAACGTAATCCCGCATTTCAAGATGCCTTAGGCAATTTTGACAAGAACATTTTTTACGCTTATCTGGCTCAAGCCAAAACAACCGAAGCCCAGCTTGCCAAACAACTTAAAAATGAATTGGCAATGCAACATTTGACAAACACGATTATTGCTTTGGGGTATAATCCGACGGTTTTGGCCGATTTAATGTACCGTTATAACAATGAAAAACGCACGATTGTCGGTGCTTTGATTGAACCGCAAAATATTAAAATTTCAAAACAACCGACAAATGAAGAATTGCAAGAATATTTGGATGCTTACAGCGAAAATTTCATCTTGCCCGAATACCGCGAATTATCGTTGGTTTCGATTACACCGGAAAATATGGCTGACAAAGTCCAATTGGATGATGCGCAGGTCAATGAAATTTATGAAGAACGCAAAGCTTCTTTCGGCACGCCCGAAAAACGCCAGTTGGCTCAAATATTATTTGACTCCGAAGAGGCTGCCAAAGATGCCGTGAAAGGTCTTACGAAAGATAATTTTTATCAAGTTGCCAAAGAAAAAGCAGGCCAAGATGAAATCCAAACCAATTTCGGTTGGACATCTAAAGAAGATTTGCTCGGGGATTTGGCTGACCCTGTCTTTGCTGCAAAGAAAAATGCCATTGTCGGCCCCGTTTCAACGGATTTAGGATGGCACATTTTGCTTGTCAAAGATATTCAAGCGGCCAACATGCCTTCAAAAACTTCGATTTTGGCTCAAATCAAAAAACAATTAGCATCGGAACAATCCTATAACACGATGGAAAACGCCGTACGCAAATTGGAAGATGTGTTGGGCGAAGGCAAAACTTTGGAAGATGCCGCTGCCGCTATCGGTTTAAAGGTTCAAAAAACAGCGCCTGTGGATATTACCGGTACATTTAAAAACGGCAAATCCATGGATAAAGAATTCAAAAATATCACGCTGTTGCAAGATGCCTTTATGTTAAACACGGGCGATGTGTCTTCTGTCACGGAAAATGGCAACGGATATTTGGTTGCACGTATTGACAGTATTACGCCGTCGGCACAAAAAACGTTTGAAGAGGCCAAAGCCGATTTGGTCAAACTTTGGAGGGCCGAACAACAAAAAGCGCAATTGGAAACAGTTGCCAAGAATATTTTGGACAGAGCACAAAAAGGTACAAGCTTGCAAGCTCAAGGTGTTTTCGGCAACTTTAAAAGCTTTACCGAAAATAATGTAACGCGTTCAACTGTTGCCAAAATGCCGCCGGAAGCAATTGCCGCCGCCTTTATGCAAGAAACAGGCAACAAAAACACCATTTCAACGCCGACTCGTACGGGTATCTTTATTTCCACGGTTGAAAATATCACGCCGGCCGATCCGTCAAAAGATTCGTTTGGCTTGAATGTCACGAAACAAAATTTGAAAAGTCAAACCGGCGAAGGAATGGCTAATGAAGTAATGGCTTCGTATGCTGATGAATTCGGTGTCAAAGTCAATACAGTCGAAATTGAAAAAGCCTTTTCGGTTTATGCTAAGGATGAATAACATCTTTTCATATGCTTCTTTTTAGGGTATCAAACCGAAAGTTATTAACAACTAAGGGAACGGGTATCAACCGTTTCCTTTTTATTTTCTTTAAGAACAAATCCACTACAATTTTACGCAGATGTGCAGAGTATTTTTAATTTTACACAAAATAAAAAAAATTTAAACAAGATTAACAAAAAATATCCCAAAAATTAAGGTCTTGTACGTTTTTAACCTATATTTATGTGAAGGTTGAAAGACGGACAACATAAGAACGAAAAATTAAAAAAATAACCCACTGAATTATATTGTTAAAATGGATAAAAGATGTGTTGCAAAGAAAGGACCGTCAGAATGCATCATAAAAAACTTAGAATAAAAATTCAAGAAAAAATTGATAACCCATTCAAAAAAAACAATTAACCGTAATACAAAATTGTCCCGTTTTTTTTTTAAATTCTGTTTCAAATAAACGGTCGTTTTATTGCAACACTATTGTTGGGAACAAAGAAAAAAATTATCACATACTTCCCCTTCAAAAACGTGTGAAGCCGACCTCGACCAATGAGAATAAAAATAAAATGTGAGGGTACCATGCACAAGAAATTAAGAAACATTAAA
>DLOI01000043.1:0-144 GCA_002477185.1 Alphaproteobacteria bacterium UBA7488
AATTAGTGCCGGCCCCCAGGCCGCCAAGACCATCGGAAGGCTTTGGGAAAGGCCCAAGACATTGGTAATACGGGTCAGGAAATAAAGCAAAAACCCGCACAAAATCGCCCAAATGAGGCGCAACAAGATTTTGCCTTGACGATT
>DLOI01000043.1:202-3532 GCA_002477185.1 Alphaproteobacteria bacterium UBA7488
TTATGCATTTCGGCATTATTGCCCGTCGAAAAGCCGGACTCTTTTAAGAACTTAATAAATTTTGGAAAGCGCCAAAAAGACATTGTTTGCGGTTCATCAAATTTTTCCAATATGCGTTCCAAATTTAAATCGGTAATGAAAGACAGCTCCTTTTGAACTTCTCCCTCTTCTTTGACGGGATTGATGACCAGCGGGTCTTTCAATGTTAAAACGCCCTCTCCCAATACAGCCGTGTCGGCATCGGATTGGCGCAGGAACTCGTTTTTGTCGCTGAGTTCAAAAACAGAGACTTTATCCAACAAAACTGAATTATTATCACCTTGACGAACACGAGATGCCCGCACAACAACGGACCCATATGGGCGGCTTTCACGCAACCACAAGCCGNNTCGCCGCAAATGATTCACATTAGCAACCACAAGCCGCCTTCGGACCAATTAAAGGGGTTTGAACTGGTCATGCCGACCGTTTCTTCCAACCGTTCATATTTTTTGGCAGTTAAAGCGGCAAACGGGTTAAAAATAGTCATATCGAACACGCCGATAACGAGTGTTGCCAAAACGATGGGCAAAATAAAATTCCACACCGACATACCGACAGCGCGCATGATAATCAGTTCAGAAGAACGTGAAAATTTTAAAAAGAAAATAAGTGCGGCAATCAGTGCAACAAACGGCAAAATAATGTGAATCATTTGCGGCGATTTCAACAATGCCAACACGCCAATGTCTAAAAATTCCACACCATCGCGTTTAGAGGCGCTACGCAACAATTCAATAGTATCAAACAACAAAATTATTGCCGTCAACACAAACAGCGTCGCAAAAAAAATCACAATAAAATGTTTTAAAATATAGCGGAATAATATTAAATTCATTTTGGCCTTCACTTCATATGACAGCCACAATAGCAAAAAAAAACAAAAAAGTCATTCTTTTTTTTAAATTTTGCGGGTGCTTACACACATGCCGCCGCATTACTCTTTGCACTTAAGCGTTATCAAGGTTATTTCCGACGGGGTTAAAAACCGAAACGGAAAACCGCGCCACAAACCTGTGCCCGGATGAACATACAATTTTGTTTTACCGATGTTATATAAACCGTTTACAAATCCGCCGTTCATGCGCGCAACCAACGGCGCCAAAGGTTTAATTTGACCGCCGTGCGTATGGCCCGATACTTGCAGAACGACTAAATCTTCGGGAATTTTTCGCGCGGTATCGGGATAATGCGCCAACAAAATTACGGGACGCCCCGATTTCATATTGTCCAACAAGTTTGGATTTTCATATATGCCGGCAACCAAAACGGGATTATCGCCCAAATCGGCGCCAACCCATTTATCGTTAATGACTTGCGCCCCATTCGCGTCAAAATATTCTTGCCAAGCTTTGGCACCGCGATAGGTTTCATGATTGCCGAATACATAATATACGCCGCCTTTTGCCTTTAAATCAAACAACGGTTTGACTTGGTCTTTCAAATACCCGACCGACGCATCAATGATATCTCCCGTGACAAAAATCATGTCAGCATTCAAAGCATTTGTTTTTTCAACCGTTTTTTCCAACCACTTTTTTTCATGCGCCGAATTCGTGACGATATGCAAATCGGATAAAACCGCTATTGTGGCGGGTTGAAAGTTTTCGGGCAACAGTTCCGATTCGACAGTAACGGCTTTAACGGCCGGCACTTTAACGGCTTCGTAAAATCCGTACGCCGCAATAACTGTGGCAATTACGGTCACAATGGGCACTTTCCATGCTAAAGACACATGCAAAAACGCAAGCGGGACACTGATAATATCTGCCGTCAATGCGACGATAAAAAAGCAAAACAATAAAATTTGGATAAAGCCTGTTGCCGTCGTAAACCAATAATCGGACGGGTTAAATGAATGGTTAAAATAAGATACAGCCGCCGTCAACCATATTTTTTGGGACAACAACAATACAACAATCGCCATTAACAATTTAACCAAATTATTCACATGCAACGGCCCTAACAGGCTGATAACAATATAAACGGCCATAAACAAATTAATAAGCGATGCAACCACAAAAAACATTTTCTTTCCCCTTTTCATTTCTTTTTACAAATATTACATCATTTTGTGTCATAAAAATCAAACGTTTTTAAAAAAGAAATTTACAAACGTAAAAATAATGCTAAAATTTCCACATAACAACGGGGAAAATATGACGCTTGACGAAATTGCCTTTAAAATAACGGATTTGGAAAGTCTGCAAGCAAAATACGAAACTAAATTAAATAACGCTTTTCACAAAGGCGAAAGGTATTACGGGCGGATTTATGCGCACTTTAATCCCAAATTGGTCAAAATCATTAAAAAGATTGAACTTTATAAAAAAGTTTTGCATGGTCTCAAAAATGCCGCAGCCAAAGTGCCGTCGGCAAATGCGGTTAACAGGGCAACGTTCACCGACCGTCGCACATATACTCATTGTTTACGAAATATATCCGCACCGTTTTATCCGCATAAAAATTCCGTTAAAATTCCAATAACGGTCGCAAGCGTCAAACGAAATTTTGATTTGTTAAACTCCCAATCGTTTTTGATTGTTCAAAAAACTGCTACCCGACAAAATCCGATTTATGAAACAAACAACCAATCCCCAAAAGGTGCCTATGGCATTGTGTATTCGTATATGAACCCATCGGTTTGGCCTATACGCCCTTTCAAAATCCTGTCAGAGCAGGAACGGGCAAATAAATTGCGTACAAAAATTTTAATAAATCAAAAGGATACAGTTCTATCTAAGGGTGTCTAACCATAAAATTTGATGAATTTCAAAGCCATGAATGTAGTCGAAAAAACGTTGGCCTATGCAAAAAATAACAAAAAAATTAAAAAATACGCAAAAAAAGGTTGACTTGCACATTTTTTTATGCATAATTCAGTCTATCTGTTTTACAGATTATGAGTGTGTAGCTCAGCTGGTAGAGCATCTGACTTTTAATCAGAGGGCCCAGGGTTCGAATCCCTGCACGCTCACCATTTAACCCCTTGAAACTATTAAGTTTTTAGGGGTTTTTATTTTTCTCCTTTTCTTCTTTAAAATATCCCATTTTAACCCAAATTGTACCACTTTACTCCCTATTTTTGCACAATTTGTGCACAGAGGCCTCAGCCGCAGAATTCTGCCATTTTATACAATTTTGTACTTGTTTTATTCATTTCTTTTGCACAGTAAGTTTTTTCAAGTCGTACTCGATTCGCAAACCAAATTTGCTTTCTTTCACAAAAATCATCTGATTGTTTAATCATAATACACTCCCTTCACAAGATATTAATACGAATTCATCCGG
>DLOI01000043.1:3584-3858 GCA_002477185.1 Alphaproteobacteria bacterium UBA7488
TAAGGGACGTTCCGTATTTTATATAGAACAACAATTTTTGCTTGACTGTTAAACAAATTAATAATTAAATAATTTAACGATTACGCAAAAGGGATTTATAAAAGATACACGAAAGAAAAAATTCCGGCATTAAAAGTTGCCGCAGAACAAATATAAAAGGATAAAAAATGAATGTAAACGAAGTTATTGGTGAATTTTTAAAAACGGTGGGCAACAATCGGCGGTTTGGCAGGATGTTGTATAATTATATTGACGAGCCAAAAGAAAAACCTCC
>DLOI01000043.1:3870-18074 GCA_002477185.1 Alphaproteobacteria bacterium UBA7488
ACCTTCTACAGCACTTTTTCAAAAGATATAGCCGCACAAACGGGTCATTCAACACAAAATTTGTGCAGCTTGTATAGTGGATTAGAAAAAGAAGGGCTAATCGGACGCGAAGTTGATTTAAACGACCGACGCAACACGTATTATTTTATTACGAAAAAGGGGGAAAAAATCCTGAATGAAAATCAACGAAAAGCCCGCAATGTCATCAAGGATATTTTTTTAAAATTATCATCCGACGATTTGGACGAACTGAAAAAATGTCTTGAAAAAACAAATAGTATTATTGAAAAAGTGCTGTAGAAGGTATCCCCATGAACTTTGTTAAAAACCATAAAAAAATTTTTATTTATATTTTCATCTTTCTTATCGTCGGTTTATTCGTATTTAAATATTTTAAACCGGCGGATAAAATTGAATATATTACCGATATCGTTAAACGTCAAAATATCCAAAAAGTCGTAAACGCAACGGGCGAAGTACGCGCTATTGAATTGGTTACCGTCGGCGCGCAAGCTTCCGGTAAAATCGAAAAGCTGTACGTAACGGTTGGACAGCAGGTTAAAAAAGGCGATATGATTGCTCAAATCGATTCGACCACACAACAAAATGATGTCGACAGCACTAAGGCTAAACTGGCCAGCTATGAAGCACAATTAAACGCGGCAGAAATATCGCTTAAAATTGCACAAAAACAATACGAACGAATGCAATCGTTGAATAAACAAAATGCCGCTTCGGTGGAAGATTTGGAAAACGCCAACGACACGTATGAAAGCGCCAAATCAAAAGTTATCGAATTGCAATCGGCGATTAAAGAAACCAAAATTTCGCTCAGCACCGCCGAAACAAATTTGGGATACACTAAAATCACCGCACCGCTTGACGGCACAATTGTGTCTGTGCCGGTTAAAGAAGGGCAAACGGTCAACGCCGCCATGAACACGCCGACAATTGTCCAAATTGCGGATTTGGCGGAAATGGAAATTTTGATTGAAATTTCCGAAGGCGATATTAACAATATAAAACCGGGCGTAAAGGTAACTTATTATACGTTGGCCGATTTAAATAAAACATATGAAACGACTTTAAAATCCATTGACCCGGGTTTGACATTGCTGACCAACGGAGAATATACCGAAGTAGTCGGTGCCAGCGAAGCCATATATTATTATGGGCGATTAATTGTACCGAATAATGACGGCAAATTACGAATCGGGATGACGACGCAAAACGTCATATATGTCGAAAGCGCCGAAGATGTTTTAACGGTTCCTTCTATTGCCGTTAAAGGAAATGCGAATGACAAGTATGTTGAAATCCTGACAGAACAAGGCACCCAAAAACGCCCGATTAAAGTTGGCATTTCCGACGGCCTAAACGTTGCCGTTTTACAAGGGGTTCAAGAAGGGGAAAAAGTTGTCATAGCCGCGATGTCTTCCGCCGAAATTTCGGACAAAACGGCATCGACAAGAAGTCCGAGGGGATTTTAACGCATGAATATAATCGAACTTAAAAAAATCAATAAATTTTTCGGCAGCGGCGCCAATCGCGTACACGTATTGAAAGATATTGATTTAACCATTGAAAAAGGCGATTTTGTGGCCATTATCGGGCAATCGGGTTCCGGCAAATCAACCATGATGAATATTATCGGGTGCTTGGATGTACCAACAACGGGTTCATATAAAATCAATGGCGTCGAAGCGGGCAAAATGAATAAAGACCAACTGGCCGATTTGCGCAGCAAAACGTTTGGATTTATTTTCCAACGGTATAATTTGCTATCATCTTTAAAGGCGACAGATAACACTGCCCTACCCGCCATTTATTTGGGTTTAAGCGCTCAGGACAGGACAAAACGTGCCATCGAATTATTAAAAAAATTAAACATGGGCGATAAATTAAATAACCGCCCCAATGAATTGTCCGGCGGCCAACAACAACGCGTCAGCATTGCCAGAGCTTTAATGAACGGCGGCGAAATCATTTTGGCGGACGAACCCACCGGTGCACTTGATTCGCAAAGCGGCAAAATGGTCATGGAAATTATTAAAAGTTTGCATGAACAAGGCCACACGATTATCTTGGTAACTCATGATGCCTCAATTGCCGCTGAGGCCAGCCGCATCATTGAAATCAAAGACGGGCTAATTGTCAAAGATGAACGAAAAGCAAGCAAATTTGCTGAACTAAAAGATAAAATCAACAAGATTCAAAAACATAAATTTGAGGCGTTAAAGGACGGATTTTTTGAATCGTTGAACATGTCCATGCATGCGATTTTAGCCAACAAAATGCGTTCTTTATTAACGATGTTGGGCATTATTATCGGCATTGCGTCCGTGGTATCAGTGGTGGCTCTGGGGAATGCCTCACAAGCCAAAATCATGGAACGCATTAATCAAATGGGTACGAACACAATTGACATTTTGCCCGGCACAGGTTTTGGCGACAGACATTCAAACCGCATCAAAACATTAAAGGTCAGCGATTCGGATTATTTGGCCAAGCAAGGTTTTATTGACAATTCAACGCCTAACGTAACGGGCAGCGGTACATTGGTATACGGCAATTTTTCGGCAACGGCAACTTTGCGCGGCGTGGGCGAATCGTACTTTGATGTTAAGGGGCGCAAAATAGCCCGAGGCCGGATTTTCACAAATGACGAAGTTAATCAAATGGCATCGGTTGCCGTTATTGACGATAACACTTTGAATGAAATTTTTTCGGATAATCCCAATCCGATCGGCGAAATTATTATTTTTAACAAAAAACCGCTTAAAGTGATTGGCGTTACCGAAAAAGACAACAATCCCGGCCCGATGAGCGAATCGATGAATATTTGGACGCCCTATACAACGGCGATGTATAAAATTAACGGGTCAAATGATATTAATTCGATTACGGTTAAAGTATCCGACCGCATTAATTCTCAGGTTGCCGAGGAAAGCATTGAACATATTTTGACATCTCTGCACGGGAAAAAAGATTTCTTTATGATTAACACCGACAGCATCAAACAAACGATTGAAAGCACAACCAACACCATGCGGTTGTTAATTGCATCAATTGCCGTTATTTCTTTGATTGTCGGAGGCATCGGCGTGATGAATATCATGTTGGTGTCGGTAACCGAACGTACGAAAGAAATCGGCATCCGTATGGCTATCGGCGCCAAACAAACAGACATTTTACAACAATTCTTAATCGAAGCCGTTTTGATTTGTATTGTCGGTGGGGCACTGGGCATCGGATTGTCGTTGCTCATCGGATGGGCTTTTAATACTTTTTCAGAAAGCTTCGGCATGGACTTTTCAACGTCATCAATGGTTTTGGCATTGGTTTGTTCGACCGCCATCGGCATTATTTTCGGATATATGCCGGCCAAAAATGCCTCCAATTTAAACCCCATAGACGCTTTAGCGAGTGAATAACATGAAAACAAAAACGATTTACAAAAAAACATTTTTTTTAGGACTGAAACAACGCTTATGCAGTGGTACTTTATGCGCCTGTTTATTGTTTACCGTGGGTTGTGCCGTCACACCTTACAATGAACCCGATATCACGCAAAAATTGGATTATACGGCCGAAGTGCGCGAATCTTACAACGTTGACGAAACCTGGTGGCAAGGATATGAAAACAAAGAATTGTCGGCGCTGATTGACACAGCATTGGCGAATAATCCCGATTATTTAAAGGCTGCACTTAATATTGAAAAAGAACTTTACAGATTAAACTTGGCCACAAGCGATTTATTCCCGACACTCAGCGGTTCGTTGGGCGCTTCGGGACAAAAAGGATTAAACAAAGGCCATGAATCCGCAACGAATTTTTCGGGCGAATTTGCTTTGAATTATGAAGCGGATTTATACGGCAAAATCAAAGATGCCCGAACAGCTCAGGAATTTGAATATCAGGCCACTTTTCTGGACCGTCAAAGCGCCAAATTGTCCTTAATCAATTCGACGATAGATTTATATTTCAACCTGACCTATTTAAATAATGCGATAAAATTGGCTGAACAAAATATTAAGTCTTACCAAGACACATTAAAAATTACCGAACAAAAATACAAAAGCGGCAAAGTTGACAATTTGGAAGTTGCCCAAGCGCGCCAAAGTTTGCTCAGCGAAAAAAACAAACTGTTGGAATTGACCACAACTTTTAAAGAAATGGAACAAAGTTTAAAAAATATTGTCGCCCTTAAACCCAATAATTCTTTGGGGTTGAAATATGAAAATTTATTAGACCAAAAAACGTTGTCCGTCGATATGGATGTACCGTTATCGGTATTGGCGAACCGTCCCGATTTGATGGCCGCGCAATACCGTTTGGAAAAAGCGTTTAAAAATTTAAATGCGCAAGAAAAAAATTATTATCCGACGGTATCGTTACAAGGCGCCATCAGTTCAAGTTCCAACAAGGCACGCAGTACGTTTGATTTCCCGATTGCCTTTGGGTCAATCGGTATTGATTTGCCGTTTTTGGATTACAACCGTGTTAAAAACAATATCAAAATTTCCAAAGCCGATTATGAAATCACATTGATTGAATTTAATGACACCCTCAATCAAGCGCTCAATGAAACGGCTTATTATTATTTTGCTTATGAAAAATCACGGGAAATTTTTAAAAATATTGAAGCCAACTATCAAAATGCACGTAAAATTACCAAATACTATAAAATCCGCTATGACAACGGCAAAGCCGAATTTAAAGATTTGTTGGAAGCCATTAACAAAGAAAATATCATGCGCCAAGAATTGGTGGCACAAAAATACCAAATCATCAAGTATGAAAATTCAATTTATAAGGCAACGGCCGGCAAATATAAACGTAAAAAATGATTTTATGATTCTATACGGTAAAATTTAATTTATTAAAAAAATTACAAATTCCATTGAATTTTGGATTTATGTATCTATAAAATAATGAAGGTAAAAAATAACGTGGCCAATTATTAAAAAACGTCTCATAAAAGGGTATTTGAAATGAAAAAAAGCCTGGTTGCATTAGCATTCGGAACTTTAGGGCTCGGCATGGCGGAATTCGGCATGATGAGTATTTTATCCGCTGTTGCCACAGGGCTTGATTTGTCCATTTCCAAGGCCGGGCATTTCGTTTCGGCTTACGCTATCGGCGTGTGCATCGGTGCATTGGCATTGGTTTTTTTATCGCGCGGCAAGGGGCTTAAAACATTGTTAATTGCATTAATGGCCCTTATGTGTCTTGGCAATATAATGGCCGTTTTTGCACCGAATTACGAATTCATGATTTTGGCACGGTTTATTTCGGGATTGCCTCACGGAGGGTACTTCGGCGTAGCGGGCATCGTCGCTAAAAAATTGGCAGCGCCCGGCAAGCAGGTCGAAGCAGTCGCCATTATGATTTCGGGCATGACCATAGCGAACCTTTTGGGCATCCCGATTGCTTCATACGTAACTCATATCGTTTCATGGCATATGTTGTTCGCCTTAGTGGCATTATGGGGGCTTGTGACGATTTATGTCATTCGAAAATGGGTGCCTGTGATGGAACCGTCGAAGGCTACCGATTTTAAATCCCAATTTCAATTTTTAAAAAAACCATTGCCGTGGTTATTGTTAGCCACCATTATGTTTGCCAACGGCGGCTTGTTTTGCTGGTACAGCTATATTAATCCGATTATGGTCGATACGGCAGGGTTCAAATTTTATGAAATGCCCGGCATTATGATGATTGCGGGATTGGGTATGGTGCTGGGCAATTATATCAGCGGTAAATTATCCATTTACATATCGCCCGTTAAATTGACGGCAGCCATGATTGCCCTAATGTCATTTGCCTCGGTTTTAATGATATTTATGGCGCCCTTTTCCTATGTCGCTTTATTTTTAATGTTCCTTGGCGTGTTCGGTTTATTCGGTGTATCGGGACCCGAACAGTATTTAATTATCGAAACATCGCCCGGCGGCGAAATTTTAGGCGCCTCAAGTGCTCAGGTTGCTTTTAACCTCGGCAATGCATTAGGGGCTTGGTTCGGCGGGATTCCGATGATAATGGGATTTGGTGTGCAATATTCTGCCGTTCCGGGGGTCCTTTTAACATTTTGCGGCTTTATAAGTATTTATTTTTTCGGTAAAAAATTTATCCTGCGCGAGTCGGCGCCTTTAACACAAGGTTAGGTTGAGCAGCATTTAGATGTTTGAAAAGTATCAGTTTTTTTCACTCGAGCAATTATTTCATTTTTTATTTTTCATTTTTCTTGTCCAAAATGAATCATTTTTGACTTGAAAATAATCAAAAAATAATGCACATCATTCTAAACTTTCCTCAACTTAAGAGAAAAAAAATTTTTAAAATTTCCGTCATGTCTTTTTTGACCCATTCACTCTTTACTTGACAATTTTTTCGTAATTACATAGGGTTGTTTCATGTAGGTTCTTTGCAACATAAAAACCGAACGTTTCCCCGGTGAATACCATAATATGTATTTTAAGTTTTTAACCTTATCTCCTTGACTTTTTTGGGGTTTACCATATTATAGTCGTTACGCAAACATTGCTTTGCGTCGGGTTTAGTATCCCGTATTGTCAGATGGGACTGAGGATATGGCAGTCCTAAAATCACTCTATCCGTCCAAGGGCGGATGGTCGTAAATAAGGTTTACTTAAAACCCGAATAGCGACACCGATTTCATCTGACGTCGGTATACTAACATCCGCCCACCTTTATTTTTAGGTGGGTTTTGTTTATCCCAAATAAAGGAGTGATAAGATGACGAAACCTAAGACACCCGAAATGATAGCCCGCGCCATTCGAAACGGCGAAAAACATCGAAGCATTTTTATCCTTGCGAAAATCACATCAAACCTTAAAAAAATTTCAACTAAAAAAAACAACGTTTCTATAGATTGTGATACAATTGCCAGCATTTCGCCGATTCCTTATCCCGACAGTTTGCCAAATGATAATGTGGAAGCTGCTATTTATTTAATGCAAAAAAGTTGAATCTTGGTTCCTCGTTTTAATCCATTTTTATGCTAAACAACGTACGGGAAAGCAAACCGGTGGTCAATGTCACGTGTTTTCGTGCGTTTAAGAGATGAAAAAAAATAAATTTTTAATATACCTTCGATTTATTTTTTTCTCGCCGATGATTTAGAACCGTCGGCGCTTTTTTTGTGGCTAAGGTATAATATCAGGCATAAAAAATTTGAAAGAAACAGTCTTGGTAAACCTTAAAACTATGGTTGCATTTTTTAATACGCATACGTTAAATAAAACCATTTTTTAACGCAAGACCTAAGTATTATAGCAAAAAATACAATTGTATGTTAGGAATAAATCATAAGGATTTTCAAATGACATACAAACCAATACGCTTATTTAAAATCAATTTTTCTTCACCACTGATTGTCCCCTCTTTACAAGGGTATTTTCCAGACGGTTGGCGTATCATGGTGCATGACCCGATTGATATTCCACCATCTCAAGCCAGATGTGTAACGGCAAACAATGATACACTTCTTGTGAAAATTTTTACAGACGATTTTAAATCTTATGGCATAGGCAATAAAAATTTGTTAACCTTAGATTTGAAAGCAACGCCCAAACAAGGCGACATTGTTGTTTTCGGCACCCCCGAAATATTGCAAATCGGCAAATATGTACACACGGCAAAAGGGGCACAAATTTTTAATTTTCAAAGCGGCCGAAACCAAGCAATCCCTAATGAACCGATTTTCGGCGTTGTCATTAAAATCGTCGGTTTCGGCAAGTAACAAATTATTAAAAAACGGGACATATGTCGCCCATACAACTTTCCAAAAAGCGTTTTTTATCTCGCTTGTTCATTTGAAGATATTCCCAATTCTTGTTGCCTCATGGACGGGTCCACATGCGAAACGAATTTGGTATTATGCATGCGTATATAAATCATCAGGTAGGCTAACAGTAATTGAAACACCATTAAAAAGGCTGACAGACCCAACATATACCGCACACCCATTGTATAAGTGATACCCGCCAAAAAGAGGCCGTTTGCCGTACCCAAAATACCCACGACATAACGGTAGTTTGTAAAAACAAGTTGGTTTTTAACACTGATTCTGTTGATATACGGCGCATCGGTTTTATTTTCATAGGCGGTTGAAATCAAAAGCGACCACGAAATGGCGATTAAAATAATCGGGACTGAATCGGATACAAATGCAATAAAATATAAAATGAAGCGCAGCCCGAATTTTATCGAAATTGTGACATAATCATTTTTCGGCATAAAATATTTTAAGCACAAAATACCGATACCGTCCGCCAATAACCCGATAACCAAAAAATAAGTCGTCGCCGCGCCGGGTGAAAATCCGAATAAGTTTGTAAACATCAACATTTTAAGGCCCAATGCCGTATTATAAGCCGTATTACCGGTAAAATAATACACGAAATAAAGCAACGCCAATTTGTCTTTAAAAATTTCTTTCGTAAAGCCTTTTAAACGCACTCGTTTATGCGTGGCGTTTGTCGGTGAAACACTTTTTAAAATCAAATAAGATATAAATAAAAAAATGCACGACATCATCAAAAAAACATTGTATCCGAAATAAACGCCAAACAATAATCGCCCGACAAACAAACCGCCGATTAAAACGCCGACATCCCGAAATAAATATTCCACCAATTTACGTTTAGAATATAAAATGTCATCTTTGCGAATGGTTACCAACAGCGGGTAAATACTAATGGTAATCAATTGTTCACAGATAATGTCTGCCGTTACAAAAAAGGATAACCACTGTATGCCCAATTGTTTGTTGTCGCCCCATAAAACCAACATAACACCGACTTTTAATAATAATAAAGTCGAAATAAATATTTTAATGCGTGCGGGCGAAATATACTTGGCCGCTATTAAAGCAAAAAAAGCGCAAATCATCGTCCCAAACCCAAGCAGGCGGCTGATTTGTCCAACACTTAAAAAATTATCTTCCAACCACAATTGGCGAAAATTCGCCCATAAACCAACGCTGATAGCAAAAAACGCCAACATAACCAAAATGCGGTTTTCATTTTTATGGGATAAAAATCTCGGCAAGATATAACCTCGGGGACAAAATATTTTTAATTGGAATATTGTACGCTTTAATACTGGGCAAGTCAATTATAATAACCCGACACCGGTATTAAATTGACAGCGTACGTGTATTTGATAATTTGGGCTCTATGAATTTAAACGGTTAATATATCCCTTGCACCTATCGGTAAAAATAATATATAGTTGATTAAAAAGGAGTCAAATATGCATTATTTATGGATTTTTATTTGTGCCGCGTTGTTAAACGCCGTGCCTGCACGCGGGGCAGACGAATCGTTTAATTTGTTAATTATGGGCGATTCTTTAAGCGCAGGATACGGTTTAAATGCTGCGGATTCTTTTTATTCAAAATTGGATAAAGCTTTAAAGGGCAAAGGCTATAACAACATAAATGTTATTAATTTTTCCCGTTCGGGGGAAACAACAGCCGGCGGTGTCAATAAACTGCAACAAGCTTTAGCCCTTAACCCCGATGCCGTGATTTTGGAATTGGGCATAAATGATGCGTTGCGCGATGTACCCGTTGATACGATTAAAGACAACTTAGAACGCCTTATAAAAACTTTTCAAAATTATCATATTCCAATCATGTTAGTCGGGATGCAAGCGCCGTTGATTAAACCGGCCCCCTATCAACAACAATTTAAAAATATGTACGCCGACTTGGCCAAAAGATATAACCTAGCCTTTTATCCGTTTTTCATGGACGGCGTGTTTAAAGGAATGTCTCTTGCCGCTCTTCAAATGCCCAATGAAAACGTACTGGCAGACCGCATTCATCCCAGCGCGAAAGGTGTAGATATTATGGTACGAAAAATGATGCCGACGGTACAAAAATTTATCAACGGTTTTTACCGACCGTAATCTTCATTTTTTTCAAAAGGCAAATAAAATTCATCGCCTTGTTTTATAAGGGCCGAATGGTGGCGCAACCATAAACTTTTGCCTTCTTCAATCAATTTGGGTTTATCAACATGTACCTGGGGCGAATGAATACCGAAAGGCCGTTTAAAAACGCCCACAATTTGCCGCCTGTCCAAATTTTGTTCAAATGTTTCTTTATCGGCTAATTTCTTCCTTTTCATGAGAACCCTTTATTTCTTAGCCGAACGATGTGCCGGTTGTGTTGACGTTTTTTTAGTTGTGCGAGCGCCAAACTTTTCTTTTTTGCTTTTACCCGCTTTTGACAAAGCAATGGCAACCGCTTGTTTTTGCGGTTTGCCCTCATGCATTTCAGTGCGAATATTTTCGGATATGACTTTTCTGGATGACCCTTGTTTTAACGGCATATTTCCCCCTGTTTTAAATTGTATCCTTTAACAACAATCGGATTCGTATTTTTCATTTTCAATAAAACCTAAACTTTTTATCGACAAACTTTCGGGTATAGGGTATAAAATAAATATGGAACACATCATCGATAAAACTTACGAATTTGCCAAAAATTTTCATGCTCATGACCACAGCGGGCATGACTTTGACCATATCAAACGCGTTTATTTTAACGCGCAAAAAATACTTGAAACCGAACCGGAAGCCGATTCATTTATCGTGTTAATGAGTGCGCTGTTACACGATATTGACGACCACAAAATGGGAACTGACGGAAATGAAACACAACGCTTTTTATCGGCGTTGGATTTAGATAAGCAAACAATTCATAAAATTTTAAGCACTGTCTGCGCCATCGGGTTTTCAAAAAGCGGCGCCGCGCCCGAATTTGAAACGTTGGAACAAAAAATCGTATCCGATGCCGACAAATTGGATGCAATGGGAACTATGGGCATATTAAGAACGATACAATTTTCGATAACCATTAACCGACCCTTATTTAATCGCAATATTTTTCCCGAAGAAAATTTAACGCCGGCCGTTTATAACGATATGAACCGCGCTACAAATACGGCCATTAACCATTTCTTTGACAAGCTGTTAAAACTCAAAAACGCTTTGCAAACCGAATCGGGAAAAGTTTTGGGACAACAACGCCATGCTTTTATGGTCGATTTTTTACGGCATTTTTTCACGGAAAATAATTGCCCCGATTGGCAAGATTATTTAACCGCCTACCTTCAAAAAAATACATTTGAATAAGGGCGCTTAAAAACGCGCCTTTTTTTAAACTCACGACATACTTTTACTTTAACGTACCCGCGATTTTTAAAATATCGGCGCAAACTGCACTGGCCGTTGCCAAAGACCCGGCTCCTTGGCCTTGCAAAAATAACGAACCGACTTTGTCGCCCACAATTTCAATGCCGTTAAAAACGCCGCTGACGTCTGCCAAAACTGATTCCAAAGGCACAGCTTTCGGTTTGACGGCAATAAAAATATCGTCGCCTTGTTTTTCAACCGATCCGATTAATTTAATCCGCTGACCCGCCACATGGGCAGCTTCGATTTGAGCCAAACCGATTTGCGTGATGCCAACGCGTTCGACATCTTTAACATCGACCCATTTTCCATAAGCCAAATACGCCAAGATAATCATTTTATAAACGCTGTCATACCCTTCGACATCGCCGCTTGGGTCGGCTTCGGCATAACCCAACTTCTGAGCGTCCGCCAAAATTGTTTCAAAGGGTAATTTTTCCCGCTCCATCCGTGTTAAAATGTAATTGCATGTACCGTTGACAATACCTTCGATTTTTAAAATATGGTTGGCCGCCAAATCATTTTGCAAAACGCTTAAAACCGGAATGCCACCACCAACTGACGCTTCAAACATTAAATTGAAATGCATGCTATGCGCCAACGCCATTAACTCTGTCCCACGCATAGCCAACAAAGCTTTATTCGCCGTCACAACATGCTTGCCATTTTTTAACGCTTTCGAAATAATATCAAATGCCGCGCCGGTACCGCCGATTAATTCAATGATGATATCAATATCGGGATTGGCGATAAGTTCATCGGCACAAGTTGTTCTGAGCGGCACCTGTTCCAAATACAAATCATTTTTATCCGTAATATGCAAGTCGGCCACACCGGCAACAACCACATCTAAACCCGTTTTACGCTTAATTTCGGTGGCATTGCTGATGAGTGTTTGAACGGTGCCTCGCCCGACCGTGCCATATCCGACAACGCCGACTTTTATTTTCTTTGACATATATTTCCTTTTCAAATCCATAATAAATGGCTTACCCGTTTTCCGGGGCAAGCCATCATTTTAAGTTGTTGCTTATGTTATTGTTTATTAATCAAAGTGATTTCAACGCGGCGATTTTGTTCGCGCCCGGCCGCCGTCGCATTGGAAGCAATCGGTGCAAATTCGGGCAATAATATGCGTGCCGCTTCATTAATCGTTTTTTTATTTTCATCAATCCGATAAATAAGCACGGTACTGAATTTTCTTGTGGTTAAGGTTGGGTCATAAACAGGGCCGTTATTGCTGAACACCGTATAAAACGAACCGGATGGTTTGCCGTCATGAGCCACAATCGGCCAATCAAACAAGTGCTCTTTATTGATGCCGTTTTGGACATCTTCGGGATATGGAATACCATTTTCGTCCACCGCCGTTAAATAAGGCAAATCAAGTTCGTCACCTTGCCGATTCAACATTTTTGAGGTCGGATGCGGTCCCGCTATCCATTTAACTTGTAACGATTCATTATCAATTTTAAAGAAACCGTTATGTTTTGATGAAATAGTCAGCGAATTGTCATGAGGCATATAGGTCACGTGATTTAAATGCAATGCATCCAAAAAGGGATTGAACGATTTGACAACTCGGAAATGATTCATCGGCATTACCTTTCCCAAATCTAAATACCTAAAAACCGAACCATTTAAATCCATTTCCAAGATATGGTCATAAGCCGTTTTCAATTTCTTACCATCCAAATTAAATTCTTGATTAGTTCTGGAGCCGATAACCAACAACGATTTATTTTTTCCGTATGCTACGCCATGGGCGAAATTTTCAAAATCGTATGGAAAAGCCATAACATTCAACAATTGTCCGCAAGGAGAATAAAGCATAATGCCTATGTTATTTGCTTCAACAGCAAAAAAATCGGGAAACGGGTATACAAATCGATTTGTATCCAACATCCATCGCATATAAGCATTTTCATCATATGCAACGGCCGCATCCCTTATCAAGAAAATCATAAACGGTTGTTTAGTCATCTTGGTTTTCGTAAAGAACGACAAGCGTAAATTCGGATGATTGGGCACTTTAAAAGTCGGTACATTAAGAAAGCTTGTTTCACAAACGTCTTCTTTGGTACAAGCCGTTAACTCAATATGGTTTTCCTGCCCCGGGTATAAGCCCGGCACGCATAGTTCATGATTTTTAGAAAGTCCAGTTGGTCGAAAAATTAAATCCGGGGTTCCATCTTTGCCTTTTACGGTCACTTGTACCGTTTTAAAATCGGCGGTTTCAAACCGTACATAGGCTGACAGCGGGTTCGTGCCGAACGGATTTATTTTCACATAGGGATTTTGAAAATCATATGCCAAACGAGCGTATTCTTTTTTCAAAACATCTATGGATGCTTTATCATATTTGACATACCATTTGCCAAATTTTTTGAAAAATTCGGGCGCATAGGAATCCCAATTAATTTGAAACGTATCATCATCCAGCATTTTAAACTTGCCTTTGTCGTGTGAACCGACACGCATAGCTATATCTTGCTTATCAACCTGCAACATCCCTTTCCCCTCATTCCAATTGGGATGAATAATATTTAATTTTATTGTTTCTGCGCTGGCCACTGCCGCTGTGATATAAATGCAAAAGCAAAGAAAAATGGTTTGAATAAAAAATTTAGTTAACATTTGCTCCCTTTCGAAATACCCCCTATGCTAACAAAATATAATTGTATGTGTCAATTTGAAATTAATATTTTATAAAATTTATGAATAAGAGATTCATTATTTTTTTATAAAATATTAATTACATACTTTAAAATATGTTATTTTTTTATTATTATCTAACAACCAAAAAATTTGAAATTCATATAAAATCTATTTTTCTGTCCCCAACTAATCTGATTTAAATATTTTTAAGTAATTTTAGCAACCATTTGTTTCCTAAATTGTCAAATAAAAAATCATGTTCGATAATTTTATATAAAATAACTCGTTGCACCACAGTAAATTTTGCGAAAACGA
>DLOI01000110.1 GCA_002477185.1 Alphaproteobacteria bacterium UBA7488
GTATAATATAGTTAAGTTCCATCAATTACGGCGGCGATATTACTTAATCTGCGGCGTTTTGAAACGTAACGTGCAATATTGGCTATAACACCAACGCTTAACAAGGCGTCGATTAATTTTTGGGTACGCGTTTTGGGATATGCAAAATACTTGACCTCACGCGAATCGGCTTTTAATTCCCCATGATTATAGGCAATGCTCTCGCGGTGCGCATCATTTTGAGTATACCATATACCGTGACGGAGACCATCCCTATCGTAGACTTGTTTAATGGTTCGAACAATTGCCCCATCTTTGGGACCTTTTACGCCGGGCAACTTATTGGCTTTTATATGTTCATAAAAACCGCCCATCGTTTTGCCATTTTCATAATACCCTTCCATGATGACAGTTGATGTTTCGAAACGGACTTCGCCGTTTAACTTGCAAAACTCAAAGATCGAATCGTTTTTATTTCTTTTATCGGCATCAATATTATCGCGTAAATCTTCCAAGTTGCCTTCTATTTCGGCAACTAATACCAGGTCACGGTTTTTATCGGCAAATATCATTTTTCCTTTGCGTAAGCCCGATAAGGCTGTTTCATTTTGTTCATTTGATTCATCAAACACGATTGTACGTTTGAAATCATCCGACATCAAGTGTGAAAACGAAGCCACATCTTCCCCGCGGACTTTTTTGCCCCATAATTTATTGTAAAAAATTACACGGTCTTTAATTAATGACGGTAAATCAAGTTCTTTCATATTGCATCCCCTTTAAAAAAAATTGATTAATGATTTAATTATACACCGAAATAATTTTTTGTCAATTATTTATTTTATTTTTTCGCTGAAAATTCTATCGCCGACCGCAATGCCAAGCTTATCCGTTACACCGCCNNGCCAATTTCCAACACGCCGGCAACCGGCATGTCCGATGACAAATGAGTTAAATCATGCGGTTTTGCCTTTTTTATAATTTTAACAATTTCACCGTCGCGTTTAAAATAAATCATATCAAGCGGGATAAAGGTATTTTTCATCCACATGGTCCAAATTTGGTCACCCGGGGCAATAAATAGCATGCCGCGATGTTCGGGCAAAACAGTCCGAAACATTAACCCTTTGGCACTTTTTTGCGGCGTATCGGCAATTTCGACTTCAAAATCGAACTTTTCTCCCGAAGAGTTAACAATTCGAATGGTTTTTAAAATGCCGTTTTCATTGTTTTGTACTTGCGGCATCTTGACAGATGAATCATCAGAGTTTTGTTGAACTCTTTGATTACTATCATCTATTTTTGAAGAAACATCAGGCAAAAAAACGGCAAGTCCAAACAAACCTGCTGCCATAACAATCACGATTATGGCAACCGGGATATGGAAATGCCGTTTAGCCGTGTGTTTTTTATTGCCAGAATAACGCATTGTCAAGAGGTCCCAAATTATAAGTGCGATATGCTTCTTTGAGCTGCGGCAAATAAGCCGGATTTTCCGAATCAAACGGTGACATATAATCTAACAAACGCGCACTTAATGAACCACGCAAATTTTTAAAAACACGCCGTTGGGTACGGAAAGTTTGGTATTGCGGCATTGAATTGATTTCAAGCATAAAGCTTTGAACGGCTTCGGGCAATGTTTTAAATCTTTTCAAATCATATTTGCCGTTTTGCCATTCTTTTTGTCCGAGCGGAGAATCGGCATTTTTTTTGCCCCAATCGGTTTGAACGCCCATTTGAGCCAAAACCAACGAGTTCGGCACAACATCCACCTTATCCAATAACTCGGCCATCTGCCCCGCCGTCGTTTTTTTATTAAACGTATCGTACGTCCGCGTCAACTGTTCAAAACGTACCGTCTCTGCCGGCGTCCAAACTTCGTTTTTTTTCATTTTATCGGCTAATTCCAATAAAAACTTACGGTCCTGAGCAATTTTTTCATTAGCACGCATCACCAGCGGCAAAACGGCTTTAATAAACAATTCGGCATCTCCATCCTGCGCAAAATCGGACGGCAAGTTGACAATTTCAACCGTCGGAATCGAATACAACATAAATCGGTCGAAAACTTCATGTAATTTAGCCGTCGTCGTAATGGATTTAGGATCAATGTCATCAATGAAAATGGGAGCTTGCCGCCATTTGGCATCTTTGTCATAATCAAGCGGCGTTTCGTCATCGTCATACAAAGCTTCATCGGGTTCAGGCGAATACGTTTCCACTGGCGTGTTTTGCGCCGCGGAAGATTGCTCATTTTGTTGATTGAAATTAAAAACTAACCCATACAACGCCCCCAAAACGGCAAGCAAAAAACAAACGGCCAAAATGACGCGTATATATTTATGATTGAACATGTGTTTCCCCCTTTTCAATAAATTTGTTCGTCGATGTTTTGAACGGTTAAATCATCACTTAACACTAACCTTAAAAAAGATTCAACTGTTCCTTTCAACGTCGACAGCGCATGCGGACAACTTGTGCAAGCGCTTTGCAATTCCACCCGGACGGTTTTTGTGTCGGCGTTATAAAAAACAAATCGAATGTCCCCGCCATGCGATTGTATCACAGGTTTGATACGCAATTCAATAATTTTTGCAATTAACTCATCGCGCGGCATTTGGTTCATTATTTGCCCCGACGGATAAAACGTTTAATTTCATTTAATGGGATGCCCCCGCTGCCGATTAACACCAATGCGAATACCGCCGCACCTATAAAAACCAAAAGACCTAATAATAAGACCGAATGAAGATTTGTTTCATGTTGCCAATTGGGATAATACCCCGCGAAAAACCGCAACGTCAGCAATAAACACACGCCCATTGTAACACCCGCCGCTACAATTCGCGGCAAACGGTATTTAAACGTGGCATCAAGGGAAAATTCGCCTTGGCGTTTTAACCGATACATATATTGAATCGCATTAACCCAAACAGTAATGCCCGCCGCCGCCGCGATACCGACAAATCCGTAAAATTGCATCAACGTCAAAGCCAACGCCGCATTGAGCGCAACGCCGAAAATCGCAATTTTAACGGGCGTAACGGTATCGCCGCGGGCGCAAAAAAACGGAGACAGGGCTTTAGGCATGCCATCGGCACGGCATTATTGCCCG
>DLOI01000071.1:0-682 GCA_002477185.1 Alphaproteobacteria bacterium UBA7488
AGGTGGCTCACAACGTTAAACTCGGCCGTTGCAATGTGATGGTATCTCAAGTGGGCATAGCCGGTTCTTGCGAATTCGGCGATTTTGTCGTTGCGGGCGGCCAAGCGGGTTTTGCCCGACATCGCAAAACCGAAACCGTCTTGGCCGATATGCGCACCCGCATAAATATAAACTTTGTTCCCGGCGATNNGTTTTGCCGGCCATTTAAAAATCGGCACGGGCGCGCAAATTGCGGCTCAATCGGGTATGATGGCCGATATAGCGCCGGGCGACATCGTCATGGGATCGCCGGCCGTGAATCATAAAGAATATATGCGCCAAGTGTTGGCCGTTCGCAATTTAACCAAGAAAAAAGAAGGCAAGCCGCTTTCGTTCAAAGAAAAATTGGCACTGAAATTTGCCATGAAAAAGAAATAAAAGATATGAAAGGATGATTGAAACAAAAATGACTGAAGAAACAACAACTCAAACACCCGAAAATTTGATTGAAGAAATCAATATTCATCAAATTTTAAAACTTTTGCCCCACCGTTATCCGTTTTTGCTGGTCGATAAAGTCAAAAACTGCATTCCGGGCGAAAGCGGTGTCGGTATTAAAAACGTCACGATGAATGAACCGCAATTCACCGGCCATTTCCCCGATAATCCGGTTATGCCCGGCGTTTTGCAAATCGAAGCGATG
>DLOI01000071.1:710-1119 GCA_002477185.1 Alphaproteobacteria bacterium UBA7488
AAATCGGTAAGGAACAAAGAAAGACCGTTGATGAAGTCAAATTCCGCAAGCCCGTCTTGCCCGGCGACGTTTTAGAGTTCACCGTCAAAAAAGAACAAGCCGTCCGTAACGTTTTTAAATTCCGCGGCGAAGCGCGTGTGGAGGGCAAGTTAGTGTCGCAAGCGATATTTAGTGCGATGGTTTTCAAAAAGGCATAAAAATGACAGAAAATCGGCAATTAATGGCAAAAAATCCTCGCTTGTGTACCAAAGTGTACACGGCGTTCGGATTTTCTTTGTTCCTTACCGATTTTATGCCATTTTTTGAAGAAGAAGGGCACTTAACATCAAATTTGTTCGCTTATGTACCAATTCCGACTGAAATTCGAAAGGATACAAAGGATTGTAGCCTTTCTCATTAAGTCTCACCC
>DLOI01000071.1:1136-2879 GCA_002477185.1 Alphaproteobacteria bacterium UBA7488
TATTGCTTACGCACTGTACACGGCGCTTACAAATTCTTGTTATTTGCGGCATTTAGATTCATTTTAAAAAAAGGAAAGGGTAACTAACGGCGCATTTACTTATTTCTTACTGGGTTTGTACACATCCATCGTAAATGCTTGTTATTTTCCTTAAAAATTAATTTTAAAAAGAAAGGGGCGATTGACGGCGTATTTGCTTAAAAAAAAACGATATTATATATTTGTTAAATTGCAAAGGCTTGTTATTCCCGCCTTGGATTAAAAAAGGGGACTTTCCCCATACAACAGAAAAAAGGAAAAATAAATGGTAAAAATTCACCCCCTGGCCATTGTTGATGAAAAAGCCGAGCTGGCCGAAGACGTTGAAATCGGCCCGTATTGTACGGTTGGGCCGAACGTTAAAATCGGCGCAGGCACTAAGCTTATGTCGCACGTCGTGATTGACGGTTATACGACACTCGGGCAACGCAATACGGTTTATCCGTTTACAACGTTGGGATTATTGGCGCAACACAAACGCTCAAACGCGCCCGATGCCGTGCTTGAAATCGGCGATGACAATTTGTTCCGCGAACATGTCACGGCGCATGTCGGTTCCGAAGTTGACAATAAAATGACAAAAATCGGGTCTCGCAACTGGTTTTTGGTCGGTTCTCATATCGCACATGATTGTGTTGTCGGCAATGATGTGATTATGAGCAATAATGCTACACTCGCGGGGCATGTCCATGTACAAGACCGTGCGATTATCGGCGGGTTGTCGGCTGTGCAACAATTTACGCGCATCGGTACCGGCGCAATGATTGGGGGCATGTGCGGCGTTAAACGCGATGTGATTCCGTTTGGCATAATCATGGGGGGATATGATTCGCCGCTGAACGGCTTGAATTTAATCGGGTTGCAACGTGCCGGGTTTGAAAAAGCCGATATTTTCGATTTGCAAAAAGCCTATAAAGAATTATTTGATAAAGAGGGCGGCAGTTTTGCCGAACGCATTGAACGTATCGCAAACAATGCCGAACAAATGAAAAACCCGTTGATTGCGACGGTCATTCGGTTTGTTCAAAACCCATCGAAAAACAATATCTTGCAACCGGAATAAAGTGAGGGGAAAATGGCCGAACAACAACGCAAATTGGGAATCGTTGCCGGCGGCGGGGCTTTGCCCGGCAGCTTGATTAAAGCGTGCCAACAACAACGGCGGCCGTTTTTCGTGTTGGCGTTAAAGGGGCATGCCGACCCGGCCTTGTTGCCTGATAATATCCCGATGAAATGGATGCGCATGGGTGCCGTCGGTTTTGGCTTTGCCGAGATGAAACGCCAAGGTGCGCAAGACATCGTCCTTATCGGCAATGTGCGCCGCCCGACGTTAATGGAATTGCGCCCCGATTTGCGCGGTTTAAAATTCTTTGCCAAAGCGGGGGTTAAGGCTTTGGGCGATGATGGGTTGTTGCGTGCGGTTATCAAAGAAATCGAATCGGACGGTTTTAAAATTATCGGTGCCGATACGTTGGTTCCGTCTTTGTTGGCGGGCAGCGGTGTCTTTGGAAAAGTGCATCCGGCGAAAGACGATTTGGAAGATATTCAAAAAGGTATCAAGACTGTTCAAATTTTGGGGGCGGCCGATGTCGGGCAAGCCGTTATCGTGCAACAAGGCATCGTGTTGTCCGTTGAAGCGATTGAAGGCACGGCCCTATTAATTAAACGCACAAGCGCTTTAAAACGCGCGGGCGGCGGCGGCGT
>DLOI01000071.1:2933-3794 GCA_002477185.1 Alphaproteobacteria bacterium UBA7488
GATGTGTATCAGGCGGGCTTAAAAGGCATTGCCATCGAATCGGGGGCGGTTTTAATGGCGGATGCCCAAATGTGTGTCAAGTTGGCCGATGAACTGGGAATTTTTATTATAGGGATTGAAAAGGAAAAGGATTAAAAACGGTATGAAGGAAACAAAGGTTCCTGAATTAAAAATTTATTTGATTACGGGCGAACCGTCGGGCGATTTGTTGGGAGCACGGTTGATGCGGGCACTTAAAAAACGCCACGATGTCGCGGTAAAATTTTTCGGCGTGGGCGGCGAAACAATGGAAAAAGAAGGGCTTGACAGCTTGTTTGACATTTCCGATTTGGCCGTAATGGGCATTTTGGAAGTTATCCCCAGCATTCCGAAAATTTTGCGCCATATGGACAATGTCATGGCCGATATCAAAAAACAACAACCCGATATTATCGTCACGATTGACAGCTACAGCTTTTGCGCTCGGATACACAAGCGCTTGAAAAAAGCCAAGTGCAACATCCCGCATGTACATTATGTTGCACCCCAAGTATGGGCTTGGAAAAAAGGGCGTGCCAAAAAGGTCGCAAATTTCATGGACCATTTGTTTTGCCTGCTGCCGTCGGAGCCGGCTTATTTCACGCCGCACAATATGGCGTCGACTTTTGTCGGGCATCCGGTGGGCGAACAGCAAACGCGTCATAGCGGTCTTTTTCCCCTTCGACAATAATATGGGGGATGCGCCACCCTTTCAAAGCGGTTTTTAACCGTTCGCGTACCGTTTTGACGGTCGGAATCACGACACACAAATCGGGATGTGTTTCGGCCAATTGTTCAACGGCTTTCATAAAAATCGGCAAAAGATACTTGATTTCGTTTTTA
>DLOI01000121.1:0-221 GCA_002477185.1 Alphaproteobacteria bacterium UBA7488
CGAAGCCTATGGACATAGTTTGTTGACCTGTATGCGCAAACGGTATCATATCGATGCCGGCAATGTGAATTGGGACAATGCGCCGCCTCAAAAATTGCCTGCCGATTTTATTAATGCCGTGGCCGATAAAATGAAATTGGTCAGCCATGTGGAACGCATGCGCATTTTGGAATATTTGTTTATTCAAGGCCCCGCCTTTGTATCGGATATTGTTGAAGGGG
>DLOI01000121.1:251-2730 GCA_002477185.1 Alphaproteobacteria bacterium UBA7488
TAAAATGCCGGCTTGGTTTCGTGCGAACGCCAAGGGCGGTTTGTTGTTTATGATTTGGCGCATGATTTGCCCAAAACGTTGCTCAGCTGCATCCATAAACGCTATAACGCATTGGAAGATAAAAATTCTTTCTAAAGAATAGATTTTTTAAGCCTAACTTATCTGTTTTTGTTCATCCCATGCTAAGGAACAGATGATTTGGCGGTCAAAATCCCTATATAAACTATGTTAAAAAATAAACCATAGGGGGAACAATAAAATGGAAAAACAAATGGCAAAAATCGAAAAAGATTTAAACAAAGTCATGGAAGACCACAAAAAAATCATGGCCGAACATAAAGAATTGAGAACGCAAATTAAAGAAATGCAATCTCAAATGAAACAAATCGAAAAAGAACATCAAAAATTGATGAAGTAATTTTTCATGATAAATTTAAAAGGCCGCCTCTGTAATTCAGGGGCGGTTTTTTGTATCGAAATTGTGCCGAATAAGTGCTGACCGTTACAATAACGGTTCCATCGCCATTTTTTCAAGCATTTTGTTGGCCGATTTAACAGCCGCGTCATAATTGGCGCTGTATGAAACGTTCCCTTTTAATTTTTTCTTTTCAAGCACTTCATTAATCAGTTGTTTGGGTTGCGGTTGAATATTTGATAAAATAATTTTCGTGCCGTTTTTACTCATTTTTTTGATAAAATCCAATAACACGTTAATGCCGCTGACATCCACCAAAGGCACGTTGCCCATTCGCACAATCAAAATTTTGGGTTTGGCATCGATTGTTTTTAAAAAGCTGGAAACTTTCATTGACCCGCCGAAAAACAACGGCCCGAATATGCGAATGGTCATGACGCCTTGGTGTGAAGTTGATTCGGTAATGTATCTGGTGGCATCTTCGCTGTCAATCGGATAATCGGCGGTGACTTGCGTGCTGATACGGTGGACAAAAATAATGCTGTACAAAATGAACCCGACACTAATCGCCGCATTTAGATCGACAAACACGGTTAGGAAAAATGTCACTAACAATGTTAAACTGTCGCCGCGTTGTCCGCGCAAAAGTTCGTAAAATTTGGGGTAATCAAACATGCCGTAAGAGATTAACACCAAGATAACCGCCAATGCGGACAGAGGGATAAATTTTGCCAGCGGCGATAAGAAAATTAAGAAGGCCAACAAGAAGATGGCATTCATAATACCCGAAACGGGTGAATACGCGTTTGAACGTACATTTGTTGCCGTACGGGCTATCGCACCTGTTGCCGGAATGCCCGCAAAACACGCGCAAGCCATGTTGGCCAACCCTTCGCCGATAAGTTCGGCATTCGGGCTGTGCGTTTCGCCCGTCATCGCGTCGGCGACCGTTGCGCTTAAAAGCGATTCGACACCCGCCAAAAAAGCAATGGTCAAAGCGCTGGGGAAAACTTTGAAAAAGAGTTCCAAATTAAAATCCGGCAGGCTTGGTGCGGGCAAAAAATGGGGAAGTGCGCCGAATTGTGACCCGATGGTGGCTACGTCAAAGGGCAAAATAACTACGAATAAGGTTGCAACACACACGGCAATTAAGTAGCCGGGCAATTTCGGATTGCGGTATTTAAGGCCGATAATAACGGCAAAAGAAACAAGCGAAATAAATATGGCCATACCCGTGAAATGGTCTAAATTTAACAAATAGCTTTGCCATTTCGGTAGAAATTCGGCGGGTACGTTTGCAATATCAAGTCCCAGCAAGTCTTTTATTTGTGTTGAAAATAACAACACGCCGATGCCGGATGTAAAACCGACCACGACCGGATAGGGAATATATTTAATATAGGTACCCAAACGCAATAATCCCGCCAATATCAATAATGCGCCGGCAATCAACATCGCAATCAGCAAACCGTCGTACCCGTATGTGGCAATAATGTTAAAAACGACCACAACAAATGCGCCCGTCGGACCGCCGATTTGATATTTAGTGCCGCCAAATGCCGAAATGAAAAAGCCCGCGATAATCGCCGTATATAATCCGTTCGCAGGCGAAACGCCGGATGCAATTGCCAATGCCATGGCCAATGGGATTGAAATAATGGCAACCGTTAACCCCGCCATTGCGTCTTGTTTAAAGCGCGCTTTGGTATATCCGTTTTGAACGGTTTCCAATAATTTGGGAGCATAATTGGTCTGGTAAAAATTTTTAATGCGTTGCAACAGAGCGAACATCGGCGAACCTTATTAAACTTTAGTGTCATGAAACAAAGACTGCATCATACTACAACTCTTATAAAAATCAAGGGGGTGATGAAAATAAATTTAATGAAAAAGAAAATAAACAACAACCCGTCAAATCGCTGCTCAATAAGTATGTCGGGCTTTTATAAAATCGTTGACGATTATTCATCAAAAACATATAATCGTATGTAATCGAATCAGGTTCTTTCTTAGCAAATTTTAAAGGAGAAAATGATGAAAAAATTATTTATCGCTTGTTTAATG
>DLOI01000061.1:0-1217 GCA_002477185.1 Alphaproteobacteria bacterium UBA7488
CAATTCGATTATGAACAAGATTTGTCAAACGGTTTGGACAAATATATGCCGATGTTGAACGATAAAAAGCTTAAACCCGGGGTGTTGTTGGGCCTGTTGAAATTAGGGGGCGACCAAGCCTTATTGGCGATGAAAGATTTGCAAAAACTGGCCTTTTCAAAAAAGAAAACCGACCAATTAAGTGCTCTTAAAATCATCGAGCAAGCGCCTTTGTCCGGTTTGGCGTTGTTAGTGGAACCGTTGATGAAAAGTTCGGATGTGGATGTGGCGCGCCANNACAAGCATTACTGACCGCCGGTGCGATGCGCCATCCGCAATTGTTGCCGCCCGTTTTTGAAGCGCTTGACGATGTACGCACCCAAGAATATGCGTTGATAGCGATAGACCGTTATGGCAAGCGCGCTTTCCCGCCGCTTGAAAAAATGTTGCATAATCCCGATGTACCGCGCGTGCGTCAAAAAGTTTTGATTTTGTTTTTGAATTCTTTGAATAGTGGCGAAGGCAAACAAATCCTTATTCGTGCTTTGAACGTGCCGGACCAAAAGTTGCGGCGCATTGTGATGAATTGTTTGATTAATTCGGGGATTATTTGGATTCATGCCGATAAAAAGGCTTTATTATTGGCCGGGCTTAATAAAGACATTGACCGTGTTCATAAATCTTTAGATTTCATTCAAACGCAAACAATATCGCCGACGCATGAAACCGAAGAGGCCTTTTTGTTCTTACGGCGGGCGTTGCAAGAAGATATTTTTGAAACACGCAAATTGATTTTGTTGCAATTGCAGCTGTTAAAACCACATCCGTTGTTTTCAAAGGCCATTCGTATTTTATTAAGTGACCGACGTGACCAATATGATGCGGCACTTGGTGTTGTGCAAGATTTCTTGCCTGCAAAACTTTATAAAAAAATCAAACCGATTGTTTTGCTGAGCGATGCTGATGTCAAACCTCATGGCGCAACTCGCGTTGTTTTGGAAGAGCAGGCTGTGGAAAATTTATCGGCGTTTTTGTTAAAACCCCCATTCGTATTGCCGCCTTGGATTAAGGCCACTTTGTTGTATACCTTGCGCAAATTGGGATATGAAGAAGGAAAATCCGCCGTTTTAGCAGCGCTTAAAGATACGAATTCATTAGTGTTGGAAGCGGCGATTTGGGCGCTTGTCCGATTAGAAAAAGACAAAGACGAATTGCATCGGGCCTTATTGAATGTACCG
>DLOI01000061.1:1275-2631 GCA_002477185.1 Alphaproteobacteria bacterium UBA7488
TGAAAAAGTTTTGGTTTTAAAAAATGTGCCTATTTTTAAAGAGGCCACCGAAGCCGCTTTGGCTGATTTAATTTCGGTAACCGAAGAAAAAACATTTAAAGCGGGCGATGTTATTTTAGACAGTCAAACCGAAAACAAATATTTATATATTATTTTATCAGGGGCAGTGCGGGTTATGGATGGNNGACGAAGTTTTCCATGAGCTGGGTCCGCGCCAATTTTTCGGCGAAACGACGGTAATGAGCCCGGCCATTATGCCGTTTGAAAATATCGCGCATGACAAAACGACGGTTTTACGAATTGCCGGCGACAAGTTATATCAAATGATGGCATTGCATCCCACGCTTGCCAAAGGGTTTATCGGCGAATTATCCAAGCGTTTGCGCCAAGAACAGCTGAAAAATATTTAATAAAAATGTATTTTAAAAAATCATTGCATTTTATATTAAAGCGTTTTATAGTTAAATCAGATTTTCACTTAGAAGGAGGGAGAAAATGACTCAAAAAAAGACACCCGTAAAAGCGTCAGCCAAAACAGATGAAAAGCCGGTTCAAACTACATCGGTTAAAAATACATCTGCATCTAAACGTTTCAATGGCAAACGGGCAATTATTGTCGCCTTATTGCTTATTATCACGATTGTTATTTGGTACTATGTTGCCTTTTACGCTTTCAGTTTAAAAAATGAAAATGACCGTGCGAAACATTCTGCCGCCGATTTGGCCGATACGGCTGTGGTTGCAACGGTAGATGGCAAAAACATAACTCTTGGCGATGTGCGTGCCTTGGCCAAGGATGTACCTCAATTGTCAGATTTGCCGTTTGAAATGATTTATCCGCAAATTTTAAACAATATGATTAATACGCAAGTCATGTTAACCGGGGCAAATAAGGCCGGTATCGAAAAAAATCCGGATGTGGTCAAAGCGCTTAAATTGGCAAGAGAACAAATTTTGTCACAAGCTTATTTATCCAAACAATTGGAAAATGAAATGACGGACGAAGCTTTGCAAGATTTATACAAAAATGAAATGCGCAATTTCGAACGTCAAGAAGAAATCAGCGCTCGCCATATTTTGGTCGGCAGCAAAAAAGAAGCCGATGACGTTATTGTCCAATTAAAAGCCGGCGTTGATTTTGCGATGCTTGCCAATCAAAAATCCATGGATAAAGACAATAAAGGCGGCCAATTGGGTTATTTTACCAAAAATATGATGATTCCCGAATTCGGCAATGCCGTTTTCGCGATGAAAAAAGGCGAATTGTCCGCTCCGATTAAAACACCGTTCGGTTGGCATGTTGTTTTAGTCGAAGACAGAAGATTGGCGGCTCCGCCGGCATTTGAGGATGTCAAA
>DLOI01000061.1:2761-4783 GCA_002477185.1 Alphaproteobacteria bacterium UBA7488
GCGCATTTTGCCGCGGCGGTTTTTTATATGTTTCTTAGCTATTTTAAGTTCAACATTTTTCCTGAATATTTTTTCAAAAAGTGCATTTGCTTAAAAGGGGTTTTGACAACCTTAATTTAAAAAAGTGCCTTTTGATTTTAAAAATACACTAAAGTGCCTTGCGTGTGGTGATGTCTGTCCCTAAAGTTATAGATAGACACAAGAATAGGGGGATGAATGTTAATTGCATGGGATTATTATGCTTGGGTAGCCGTTAAATTAGGCTATGCTTTTTTATTGATTTTGTTTTTCTTTCAATTTTCAGGTTCCAAACGCCAACTGGCTCAAATGACATCCATTGATTTAATCAGCAATTTTATTTTGGGTGGTATTGTTGGTGGGTTTATCTATGATGAAGATATCAGTTTAAGCGGATTTTTCCTTGTTATGGCGGCTTATTTTATCATTATGTATATGATTAACTATTTACGCAATAATACCGCATGGGGGCGCAAAATAATGGTTGGCGTACCGACAATTATTATCAGTGATGGTAAGTTGGATGTTGATAAACTCAAACGCATGAAAATATCCATGACGGATTTTATGTCATTGCTCCGGCACAAAAAGATTCATACGATTCAAAGTATCAAATTAGCTCAAATTGAAATTGACGGGCAATTGACCATCGTTAAAAAAGGCGGAGAAGATTATGCCACTTTGTTAATCGATAATGGCGTTATTAACGAAGAAGGGCTTAAAGAAATCAAAAAATCAAAATTATGGCTTAAAAAACAATTAAGCCAAAAAGGATATAAGGATATTTCGAAAATTTTTTGTGCGCAATGGTTACATGGACAATTTTATGTCATTCAAATGTAACTGCTTACAGCACTTGGATTTAGCCGTTTTTTTATTTTTAAAATTTCAATTAATCCATTGAATTTATGAAAAAAATCTTGACGCGTGCTTAATTGGTGCTAGTATAAAAAAAATGTCTTTTCGAAAGAGCACGGATGAAAAATAAAACGAAATTGCGTCAATCTTTTGATTATATGGTGCTGGGCGGAATTGCAACTACAGCAACCAATACGTTTGCGTCCGGCGCACTGATGACCGCTTACGCCCTTATATTAGGGGCGGGCAATTTTTTTATCGGCGTTTTGAATGGCGTTCAATCTTTTGGCAATATTATGCATCTGGGTGCGGCTTGGTTGATTGAAAAAGGATATTCGCCAAAAAAAATTTCATTATGGGTATCATTTATTTCAAAACCGTTTTTCTTTTTAACGGCGTGTACGGCTTTTTTTGCCGATACGAAAATTGCTCTGCCGTTAATGTTGGTGTCATATATGATAGCCTATTTAATTGGCTCGCTGGCAGGCGGATCATTAGTGCCTTGGATGAAGGCGCTGGTTCCGGCTCAATTGGTGGGTAGGTTTTTAGGGGTCAGGTTGAAATACATTACCCTGACCAAAGTCATTTGTTTTTCATTGACATCCTATATTTTAGGTCTTGTCAAACGGCTTTATCCGACCTATGAAATTTACGCGTACAGCGCTTTTTTGGTAATGGCAACACTTGTGGGGTTGTTGGCGGCAGCATCCTTTTTTATATGGATGACCGTGAAATCCAATTGGAAACGGATAAAAAATTTTTGCATAAAATTAAAATGGCTTTAAGCGATAAAAAATTCAGGAAATTGATTTTGTCTCTATGCTCACTTAGTTTTTCAAATAACCTAATGATGCCCTTTTTGACGGTATTTTTATTGAAATACTTTTTGTTGCCGATGTGGCAAGTTTTAATTTTCACGCTTATCAACCAATTGGTTGATTCGTTTATTCTTAAATCATGGGGGCGTATCTCGGATAAACGCGGTGTGGAATATGTTCTGATTCGTGCCGCTCAAATTTCAATAGCATGCGCAGGCGCTTTTGCGGTTTTTAGTTGGATTTACCCGACAAATACGTATGTTTTATATGGAACATTGGCCGTGATTTATATTATTTTGGGTGTTGAAAGGGCATCATTAGGTTATTT
>DLOI01000061.1:4823-12957 GCA_002477185.1 Alphaproteobacteria bacterium UBA7488
ATTTGTCGACTAACAGCTCATGTAAGTTTTTAGCGGCAGCGTTGGGCGCCGTTTTCGCAGGGGTCTTGTTAACCATATGTGAACAATTTGAACACGCAATTGCTGCTTACTTTTTCCCCTTTCACTCATCTCAAGGGTGGTTCAGCTTTTTTTGCTTTTGTTGCATAATGTTTATTGTATCCATCCAAATTGTCCGGCATATGAAAAAAACAGTCGGAAAGGTCCCCGTTTAAAAGGCATTTTTGATTGGAAAAGCATAAGGGTTATTTGGGGGAATATATTAAATTGCTGCGCCGATATCGTGTTTAGACGGTTCATTCTAAAGCCCCTAAATGGACGTGCTTGGATTTATTAAATGTGGGTGTTTTGAAACAAAACTGTCAGGGCGCCGTTTAACTTCGGAATTTAACAACGCCCCGAACTTTTATATAATACTGCCGGGCTATCGGGAATGTTATTTGATGATGCCGCAAGCAAATCGGGCACCGCCACCACCGAGCGGGTAGGGCGTATCGGCAAAATTATCGCCGCCGGCATGGATAATCACCGAATGATTTTTAAATTCGTCAGCCGTGACGCCATGAACAAAAAAGCTGGTGTTCACTTTCCCGGTCATATCGACGTAAAGCGGTTTTAAATCCCCTTTATGGCCGCCGCCNNTGTACACCGGTTTGTGCAGGATCATAATGTCCTCCCGCAGCTCCGGCCCATTCAATTTGCCCGTTTACGACCGTCGGTGCGCAACTGGGATTTTGATGAACATGAAAGCCATGTTCGCCGGGTGTTAATCCTTGAACATTGACAATAACTTTTAATCCTTGAGCCGTATCGGTAAAGATGACTTTGCCGATTTCGACTCCTTGGCCGTTGCCGTAATCGGTTGTCATATGCATGATGGCCGATGTTTGGGTTTGTGTCATAGCGGCACATGCAGCCAAAACCAAAGACGCCACGGCGACAGATAATAATTTTTTCATAGTTTCCCCCTTTTTTGTTTATATCACATATAAGCTGGCGATTTTATCTGCTTATTTCAAGAGAAATCCAAGGGAAAGTTATTTCGGCGGGGCAAATCATTTTCGAATGCCGGTATGTTACTAAGAAAAATAATGATCCTTTTGTCATGCATGGTAGTAAAGTTTTTGATTGCAAAGGGTTCATGGTTGTATAAAAAAGCCCCCAAAAGGAGGCTTTGAAAATTATTTTTTTTGAGGTACTACATCGTTCCACGATTTAATTTTGCCCGATTCGTCTTTTAAATAATTTAAACGTTTCTTTTTTTCATTCTTTTTAAAAATTTCAGCCGGATAAAGTCCCCATTTAATGGTAATTAAATCCCCTTCTTCTTTCGTAATAACACCGGTGTCCGACGCATTGGCGCGGGCAATTTTTTTACCGTTGCGTATCAAAATATCATTCCAATACGGGTGTGCGGTGCGCCAACGTTTACCTGAATCGTCCGGGCATTCATTGAAAATTTTATTCTCCAATGCTTTTTGGTTGACAATCTTTTTATCTTTATTTGCTTTTGCCATCCGTTTCATTAAGATACAACGGTTGTCCATGCCGGCAAAAGCGCCCAACTTTTCGGGCTCCACTTCGCCTATGAGAGGCATCAATTTTTCTTGTTGTAATTTTTTAAATGAATCTGATTGGGTTGAACCATATCCTACTTTAGTACCGGGTTTGGATTTAACAACGCGGAATAACAACAGCGGTTCGCGTACCATAGATAATTTGCCGCCTTTGTCTAAGATGCGTTTGTACAATCCGCAATCTTCGGCATATAAATATTCATTTGGATACCAAATATCATTTTTTGTTAAAAATTCGCGTCGAATCATAATGGTCGGGTGGGCCAGCCCTGATGAAAAATAAGTATTGATTTCCACTTCTTCGGGCGGGATTAAAGACGGTTCTTTGTCAAAATCTACTTGAAATTTTGATGTTGTGCCGCCAATATTGGAACCTAACACGGCCAATTCGGGATGTTGTTCCATAATTTGAATTTGACGGGCAAAACGATCGGGAATCGAATAATCGTCATCGTCCATGCGCGCAACATACGTGCCTTGGGCAACCTTGAGCCCGCGGTTAAGAGAATAAATCAAACCCATATTTTTGTCGTTTTTCAAATAAATGATTCGCGGATCTTTCTTGGCGTATGCTTTAAGTACGGCATCGGTTTTGTCTGTAGAACCGTCATTAATGATGATAAATTCAAAATCCTTATAGGTTTGGTTCAATATTGATTCAACGGATATGGGCAAACCATAATCGCGGTTATACGTAGACAAGACAACCGAAATAACCGGTTTGTGGTTTAATCGATAGATTTTGTATGCGATATGTTTGTAAAAAGTGCCGGCGATAAAACAACCGCAAAACACGAAAAACAACATAAGGATGAAGAGCATTTTTTTCATGGGGACTCCTGGTACAATGAATGAATTTAACTATCTTACGCTTTTCCGAAATCATTTGCAAGCATAGGTGCATTCACCCCAATGGAAGAAAGGGCTTCCTCCCACATATGGGCATAGGGCGTTTTAAACAATAAATCAATGCTTGCAGGTGCCGTCAGCCAAATGTTGGACATGATTTCCTCTTCCAATTGTCCGGCTGTCCATGTGGCACAACCCAGCGCAATCAATGTGTACCGGGGCCCTTTGCCGTTGATTAAATCTTTTAAAATATCTTGTGAGGCGGTCAACGAGATGTCTTTGTCGATTGATACCGACAAATCGCTGTGATAATCATTGGAATGTAATATAAAACCCCGTGTTATTTGATCGGGGCCGCCCAATAAAATCGCCGGCGGATTGTCCATTTTGTCATAAGGGATAGACAGTTGTTCTAAAATTTCATAAAGCGACATTTTTTGTGCCGGATAATTAATCACTATCCCCATAGCCCCTGTTTCGGGCGTATGTGTGGAAATATAAATGACAGCTTTATCAAAACGGTCGTCATCAATGCCGGGCATTGCAATTAACAATTGCCCGGCTAAACTTGAGAATTTTAAATCTTTACCTGCCATTTGCCTCATCTTCATCGTCGTCATAGGTGTCCATAATATCCGAAATATCCGGACCCGTACTTTCTTCGGTTTCTTCCAGAATATCCAAATCATCCGAATCTAAGTCTTCTTCATTAATAGGTACATCTTCCGTCATTTGCAAAAGAGCTTCTTCATTTAAATCTTCATCATCGATTTTTGGCGCTGCCTTTTTTGCCAATTTCAATAAAGATTTGGTTTTGGCTTCTTCATAGCTTTCTTGCGTATAAGCTTGCCCGCATTTTGGACAAGAAAATTCGGATTTATGCATATCATAAAAGAAAGATTCACATTTTAAACATTTACGTTTTTGACCCCATTCTGGTTTCATTTATTCCTCCGATAGTAGTTTATTGTTAGTTTGGGATTCATGCATTTTAATTAGGCGTCACTTCGGCGCGTCGCTTACGCCGCTCCTTGCCAAGTTTTGCTGTAATTAAAGTTCATTTATTCCTCCGTTTTTGATTAGTATTATGGTTAGTTATTCGTCTTGTTTAACTGTTTTAAAGCGAAACTTATTTTTACCCATTTTTTAGTATGGTTACTTTGGTTAATCTGTTCCTTCTTTTATTTAAATCTTATATTAATTTTTGCGTTTACAGTGTAATGATATATTTGTCAATATAAAAATTATCAAGCCGAAAAAATTATTTTTTGTTCCAAAAACAATCTCGGGTACCTTATTTGAAAATTTGAAGAATTTTGCTATAAAAAGTAAATCTAAACAATATTTCGACAGGTATTATATTTTGGCTTGATGAAAGCCGATTCGTCTTATGGCAAATACTCATAAACATACAATCATATTTATTTAAAATTGCGTTGCTTAAAATAACGGCTGTTCCATAAAATGTTCTTTTTTTGCATTGAATGTTACTTTAAAAAGATGATTATGTGATGTTTATCATAAAAAATGCTTGTCATTTTCATCCTGCCATGGTATGAAAGAGGCGTTATTACAAATCTTTTTAAAAAAAGGGAAAATAATCATGCTCACAATTGCAATTGACGGGGGTCCTGCGACAGGTAAAGGTACGCTGGGGGAAAAACTTTCACACGCTTATAAATTGGCCTATCTTGATACGGGGGCGCTCTACCGCACAATCGGTTATGCCGTGTTGGAAAAAGGCGGAAATCCAGAAAACGAACAAGATGCCATTGATGCCGCACGTCATTTGCCAGCTGATAAATTACTGGAAATACAACAAAATCCGGCGATTCGCACCGAAGTATACGGCACGGCCGCTTCAAAAGTTTCGGTATTTCCCGAAGTGCGCAATANNGTTTCAATTTCAACGCAGTTTTGCAACCAATCCGCCGGCTTTGGCCAATGGTGCACCGGCCGAGGGAGCCGTTATTGACGGCCGCGACATTGGCACAAAAATATGCCCGGATGCGGATTTAAAAGTTTATTTGACGGCTCGCCCGGAAATTCGTGCCACACGCCGATTTAAAGAGTTGCAATCCAAAGGATTATGTGTTATATATGAGGATGTTTTGTCGGAAATTGAAAAACGCGACCAACGTGACCGCGAACGGACAGTGGCTCCTTTGCGACCCGCGGATGATGCGTTTATCTTGGATACGTCCGATTTAACGCCTGAACAGGTTTTTGATGCTGTAACAAAAGAGTTGGAAAAACGCGTTGCGGCCAAAAAATAAGAATTCCTGATGGGATTCGGTTTATTAAATCCCCCGTGTGGGGGCAAATTAAGGTTCCATGGGGGAACCGTTTAACCAAAGTCCGCAAGGGATGCCCTTGTCGGCCAACCGCTTTAAGTGGCGTTATACTTAAAAAATTAAGGATATAAATGGAAAATAAAGAATTCGATATGCCGTCAAAAGAAGATTTTGGGGCACTGCTTGACGAATATATGGGCCAAGGCTCTATGCAAGGCAAAGTTGTCAAAGGAACCGTTGTTGGTTTTGATGACGATGTCGTGATTGTTGATGTCGGTTTGAAATCGGAAGGTCGCATCCCCGTGCGCGAATGCGGTGCGAATGTGCCGGCTATCGGTGACACGGTTGACGTGTATGTTGACAGATATGAAGACCGCGACGGCAATGTTGTTTTGTCTCGTGAAAAAGCTCGCCGCGAAGAAGCTTGGGGCGATTTGGAAAAAGCTTTGGAAAAAGGCGAACACGTCACAGGTACGATTTTTGGCCGTGTCAAAGGCGGCTTTACGGTCGATTTGAATGGCGCAACGGCTTTCTTGCCCGGCAGCCAAATTGATGTCCGCCCGATTCGCGACGTGACGCCGTTGATGGGTGTCGCCCAACCGTTTGCCCTTTTGAAAATGGATAAACTCCGCGGCAATATCGTTGTGTCTCGCCGTGCCGTGTTGGAAGAAACGCGCGCCGAACAACGTTCCGAAATGATTAAAAACTTAAAAGAAGGCGAAATCGTTGACGGTACGGTTAAAAACATTACCGATTACGGTGCCTTTATTGATTTGGGTGGCGTTGATGGTTTGTTGCACGTGACGGACATTTCATGGAAACGCATCACGAATCCGGCCGAAGTTTTGTCTGTCGGCCAAGTGGTCAAAGTCCAAATCATCAAATTCAATTCGGATACAGGCCGCATTTCACTCGGTATGAAACAACTTGAATCCGATCCTTGGATTGGCGTTAACGAAAAATTCCCGGTTGGTACACGCTTTACGGGCAAAATCAGCAACATCGCCGATTACGGTGTGTTCATTGAATTGGTTCCGGGCGTCGAAGGTTTGGTACACGTTTCGGAAATGAGCTGGACGAAAAAGAACGTTCACCCAAGCAAAATCGTTTCTTTGAGCCAAGAAGTCGAAGTTATCGTTTTGGATGTTGATGAATCCAAACGCCGTATTTCGTTGGGTATGAAACAAATCCAAGAAAACCCGTGGAAAGCTTTTGCCCAAACGCATAAAGTTGGCGACGAAATCGAAGGCGAAGTGAAAAACATGATTGAATTCGGTATTTTCATTGCGCTTAATGACGAAATCGACGGTATGATTCACACATCCGATTTGTCTTGGGAAATCCCGGGCGAAGAAGCTATCAAGGATTACAAAAAAGGTCAAATGGTTAAAGCCAAAATCTTGGACATTGACGTTGAAAAAGAACGCATCTCTTTGGGCGTCAAACAATTGTCCGACGATCGCGGTGCCGGTGTTGCCGAAACACTCAAAAAAGGCGAAACAGTCACCGGTGTTGTGTCGGCTATTGAAGACGGCGGCATCGAAGTCGATGTTGACGGCATCAAAGGATTTATCAAACGCACCGATTTGGCCAAAGACAAATCCGAACAAAAACCCGAACGTTTTGCCGTCGGCGAAAAAGTCGATGCCAAAGTTGTCAGCTTTGATGCCAAAACACGCAAATTGACTTTGTCGATTAAAGCGCGTGAAGTGGCCGAAGACAAAAAGGCTGTCGAAGAATTCGGTTCGACCAGCTCGGGTGCTTCTTTGGGTGATATTTTAGGGGCTGCTTTAACGAAGAAAGCCGCTAAAGCCGAAGAAGAAAAACCGGCCAAAAAGAAAGCAAAAAAAGAAGAAGCATAATTGTTTGAGGCTTCATTTGCTTGAAGTAGAAACGNNAGGAGCCGTTTTTTTGTTATGGCACTGTCTTGTTTATGGATTATAGTTTTTTTGATGTTGTTGCCTATGATAACTTTTAGCAGCGTTTCACCTATCTAAAATTTTGTGTTAGTAAGTAAGTATATTTAACCCGTAAGTTTAGCAAAGCGGATATGCTCCGTTGTAAAGCAAATAACATCCTATTAATTATGAACATATTATTATATGTAATCAAGATACAAATGCTGCCGTATTTTTATACGGTTTATCAGTTTATGCAACAAAATGTTGTAAACCGGTAAATTAAAAAAGAACAAAATAAGAACAAATATTGCAATTAAAAGAGTGGCGATAAAAAAACAATTTAGCAAAATGTTGTGATGAATTTATCGGGCGCAATGAAACCATTTTTTCATATAACGGTTTGTTGCGACTTGTATTATTTGATATGCGGTTTAATTTTGTGACAAGATTTTGTTTAGATTACGTGTTTGCAATTATAATTCATAAATACACAAAAAGGGGCAAGTGAGCTATATCCTTTCGAATAGGTGTCATTTTAAGTTTGCAAATCCTATTTTAAATCCATAGAAACAACTGTTTTTAGACAAATTTTCAATAAAATTTAAATTTTTTCAAAAAAGTGCTTGTATTTTTATGTGACTGCGTTATAATCAACTTTGTAATATCCGAAAGGATATTTTGGGCGTCGAAACCCATTCATAATGACAGTCGTATGCATGCGACTTAAAAAACAAGTGCTGACTGAAGCCTCAAAAGGGTGGATGTCGGCGAATAAGACCTCGGTCAAATAAGCCGAGCCATCTGTCATTATATGGTTTTCGAACATCCGCCCGCCTCAAGGTGGGTTTTTTCATTAACAAAAGAAAGGATGTTGAAAATGAAAAATATAAAACAAGAAAATGGCCGTTCAATGGTCGAAATGCTGGGCGTTTTGGCCATTATCGGCGTATTGTCGATCGGTGGTATCGCTGGTTACACAATGGCTATGAACCGCTACCGCGCCAATGAAATCATCGACACAGCTTCTAAATTATCGGTGATTGCACAAACATCAAATGTAAGTGGTGGTACTTATAGAGAACCAACCTATACGGATATCGGTTTGTCTGCCGCACCGCACGGGGCAACACTTAACGTATGTGATAATGGACAAGTTACTGCAGCAGGCAATACTGATGGTGTTAACAGCGCATTGGTATCTATTACAGGCAAAGATCTTGGCTCCGATGGTGTTTTGGTTGTAGAAGGTTCCGGTGCAACCGCCACCAAATGTGCTGTTACAGCTGTTGGTGCTTCAAGCTAAACACGACCTATCCGCGTTACATAATGTGCATATAAATTTTGCCGAAATGCAATGCGGATAACAATAAAGCTCGCCCCTTCTCGCTTTGGGGCGAGCCCACTGCAAAAGCTGTGGCTTTTATACCTGATTCGATTTTGTCATGGCTTTTGCGCCTTTCTTACGAATATAATATATGTTAAAACGGCGCAAAAG
>DLOI01000032.1:0-1014 GCA_002477185.1 Alphaproteobacteria bacterium UBA7488
GGATACGTCGCTTCGTTTATTACAAGATAAAATATATGATATGGCGTTTATGAAAAAGCTGTTGCCGACTTCATTTACGCTTGGGCAACTTCAACGAATATATGAAAGCATATTGGGTACACCTCTTGATAAGCGTAATTTTCGGCGCAAACTCAATGCGCTTAATTGTTTGAAGGATACGGGGCAAAAAAATGACAATGACCCACGTAAAAAATCGGCAGTGTTTGTGTTGGCCGATTGAAAATTTTGGTATGTTTTAAAATAAATTTATGCCAAACAAAATTGTTTATGAATTAAAAAAAGTATTGTGTTTCAGTTTTTTGTAAAAAGTTCGTCCTAAATAAAAAAGCCCTTCGGCATGAAGGGCTTTTATAAAACGCTATTTTTTTTAAGAAGCATTTCTGCGTCCGAAAATAAAGCTTAAAATCGCTAAGATGATGCCGACGATAAAAACGATTTTTGCCGCCCAAGCCGCCGTGCCGGCCAATCCGCCGAATCCGAGTGCAGCCGCAATCAATGCGATAACCAAAAATGTAATAGCCCATGAAAACATGTTAAAGTCCCCCTTTATGAATACTTTTTCGGTGACACCGTCTTTTCAGGTGTCGTCAGGTTTTATATATGAACAAAGACCCAAAAAGTAAATACAGACAAAAGAACACTTTTAAATTAAAATTTGCATTCGGAAAAAAATATTTTTATATTTTATTCATAACTGAAATTTTTGGAGGGAAAATGGATACGATTGAAGCACTTAAATTAAGGAAAAGTATTCGAAGCTATTTGCCCGGGCAAGTCGAAAAACAAAAATTGGACATCTTAATCGAAGCGGGCAAGTCAGCGCCGAAGGCCGGGCAATTGCATGTGAGTGTTATTGAAAATTCGGAAATATTAAAATATATGAATGATTTATCCCTTAAAATAATGAAAGAGCAAGGGAACGAGTTTTTGCAAAAGCGCGCCGCATTGCCGGGATATGAACCTTTTTACGGGGCGCCGTGTTTGATTTTGCTT
>DLOI01000032.1:1035-3449 GCA_002477185.1 Alphaproteobacteria bacterium UBA7488
CATCTTGTGCAGCCATGAATATTATTGTTGCGGCAACAAGTTTGGGTTTGGGATCATGTTATGTTATTTCTCCGACTTTAGCCCTTAACAGTGATGCCAAATTGAGCGAACGTTTGGGTATCCCGAACGGCCTAACGGGTTTATGCGGCGTTTTGGTCGGGTACGCGGATAAAAATCGGTTTGAAACAGATTCGGCGCCGGTGGGCGTGACCTATATTAAATAATAAGAAGGAAGCTCGAATAAACATAAACAAAAGTGAAAAGCATATGAAACGGTTATTTGTTCAAATTTTACCTTATTTTGTGGCATTGACGGCCGGGATATTGATTTACTTGTTTGGCGTTGATATGGTTCAAGATGCCGATTTGAACAATATGATTATTAATATTGCGTCGGGGCTTATCAGCATTCCGATGGTTTTTATTTGTTATGAAGTTGTCAATAAAATCACATCGCGCAAATTGCATAATTCATTGTTTATGAATGTGACGTTTGACATTAACGGCTTGTTGATTCAATTGATTAACACCGTGCGCGGCTTATTGGGCAAAACAGATGAATTGACAACGCAAAGCATGAATGCGTTTTTGGATTTGGGGTCGTTGGAAATTGAACAGATGTTGCAAGTTGATACGTCTAAGGCCGCCGTTTTGGAAAATTTAAAAGACAAATTAAATGATATTATCCATAAAGATTCGACGTTGGAAATTTTGAACGAAGGGCAAATCACAACATTGTTAAGCATTACCAAAAATACCGGGTTGCTTGCCAAAGGGATTGAATTGAATGCGCATCATAAAAATTTCGGGCATAAAACAAATTTGGCTATCAATGTTGAAAATATTATCAACGGTATTTCCATGTGGCTTGAAGACGGCGAACGCGAAGCTTTGGAAAACCATGCCCAATTTAAATTCAATGAAANNCCGATACAACTAACGAGACCGCCGAGAATTAGGACGCTAATCTTCAAATAACAAGTCAAAAATATCCGGATGCCAGGTGTGTTTATCCATTTTAACGCATTTGTTTTTAGTGAAAGTTACGCCCTCGGCGCGCAATAATTCATACTGCATATGTTTGCCCGATTGGATAAATGCGCTGCTTAATGCACCATTTTTAAACACAACGCGATGGCATGGCAATTCATGCGGTGCAGCGTTCATTGCATAACCGANNAAAGATTAAAACGATGACCAATTGCCAATAAGGCGGGCGATTTGCCCATATGACATCACATGGCCGTAAGGGATTTTGGCAACTATCTCATATACATATTGGTTAAATGTTTTCATCATTTCCTCATGATAAACCAGTATAATCAATGGCAAATGGTTTGTAAAGGTCACGGTCGGCATTTTGCGCCGTTATTTTTTATTGAAAAGAAAAAAATACAACTTTTGGTTTTACTTGACGGGCACCCATTGACATCCCATATATTTTAAAAAAGTTTTGTATTAGTTAAAGTTAATTCGTATTGGTCATCGTTTTAATCTTTGCTGAAGAATAAATAATTAAACCGTAGGTTGTAATAACTGTCGCAACAAAGGCTATAAAATGCAATCAATTCACATTCCGTTTAAAGAACATTTTTTTAATGAATCAGAACGGGCCGACATTTTTGCCGGACAGGGGCGTGTTTTTAAATGCTTGTTGGGCGATGAAACGGTTTATGTCAAAAAAAGCGAAAGAACGAAACGTCATTTTTGGCATGTTTTGCAAGGTGGATTATATAAAGTTTTTAAAGACCCTCTTTTAATTCCGACAGTCTTGGGAAAAGATGAAGATGACATTCAATTTCAAGTAGATAAAATGCGCCGTTTAAAGAAAAACGGTATCAAGGTTCCCGATGTCGTTTTTGTGGATAAGGGATATTTTATTATGTCCGATTGCGGCGAATGTGTCAAAGAGTATTTGAAACTTAATCCGCGGCAAACCGATTTGGTTTTAAATAAAGCGTGCCGTGAAATGGCCAAATTGCACTTGAAAAATTTTGTGCACGGCGGCGCGCAAATTAAAAATTTTGTCATTCGAAAGGGCGTAGTGTCTTTAATAGATTTTGAAGAAAAAATTGATACAAAATTTATTGAAGCGTTTAAGGTGCGCGATATGCTGGTGTTTTTGTTGTCTTTGGAAAGAGGTGGTTTTCAAACCGATATCAAGCGGCTGTGCCAAATATATCACGACATAACGCACAAAGATATTTATGCGGATTTAAAAAAATTTTTCAAAAAATATAAATGGATTTCTTTTTTAAACCATAAAATATTTGATTTTTTAAGCATGAAAGATGTGCGTGCCCTTTTAAATTTGATGAATCGTTTCAACGGATAATTTTGGCCTTTGAATTAGGGCGTAAATCGGCTTTTCTAAATGGAACAAATAAAAAAAACAGCCGACTTGAATGCCGGCT